>JAGLIM010000037.1 GCA_023142995.1 Minisyncoccota bacterium
CTATTTAAAATGGGAAATGATGTTAGAATAATTATGCCTCGACATGGAGTTATAGATGAGAGAAAGCATAAGATAAAACTTGTCAAAGATGATCTAAAAGTAAAAATTTCAAAGAATACTGAGATAAATTTTAGAGTAAAAAAAGGAAGTCTGGGAGATAATTTGCCAGTTTGTTTTATAGATAAATTCAAATATTTTGGCGGGAGAAGTAAAATATATGGATATAAAGACGAAAATCAGCGATTTATGTTTTTTAATTTTGCAGTTTTTGAAGCCATTAGAAATATGGACGGCTGGGTTCCTGATATAATTCATTGTAATGACTGGCATAATGGACTTGTTCCATATTTATTGAAAACTAGATTTTACAGAGAAGAAATTTTCAAAAAGACAAGAACAATCTTTACAATTCACAATCTCACTTTTCAGTTTGGCAAAGACTGGTGGACAGTAGATAAGAAAGAACAAGATGATGGAATAAGCAAACTTCCTGATTTCAAAGATAAGCATAAAGTTAATAGAATAAATTTTACAAAGAGGGGGATTATGAGCGCTGATATGATCAATACTGTTAGCGAACAATATGCGCAGGAAGTAATGCAGAAAAAGTTTGGACAGGATCTATATGGTATACTTTTTAAAAGATACAAAGAAAAAAGCTTTTTTGGAATTATAAATGGAATTGATTATAAGGAATATAATCCGCAAACTGATCCTGGTCTTTGGAAAAATTATGATTATAATTCTCTTGAAAAAAAAGTTATAAATAAAATGAAATTGCAAGAAGAATTTGGACTTGAAATTAATGATGACATTCCTGTAATTGCGATGGTAACCAGGATCACAGAACAAAAAGGTTTTGATCTGATCCTTGAAATTATAGATGCTTTGATCAGGCTTGAAATGCAATTGATCCTAATTGGAAGCGCTGATCAATATTACAAAAAAATATTTAAAAAATTAAGCAAGAAAAATCCAAAAAAAGTTGCAACTCATCTGAAGTTTAAAACTAAAAAAATAACGATGGTCTATGCAGGATCGGATATGTTTTTAATGCCATCACGTTTTGAACCATGCGGGCTTGGACAGATGATATCTTTGCGTTATGGGTCTGTTCCAATTGTCAGAGAAACAGGAGGGCTTTCTGACACGATCACAAACTATAATCCGCGGACAAAAAAAGGAAATGGATTTGTTTTCAAAACCTATGATCCAAAAGATCTTCTTGTTGCAATTACCAGAGCATTAGAAACTTATAAATATAAAAAAAACTGGCACGATCTTGCCAAAAATGGAATGCAGGAGTCTTTCTCATGGGAAGTTCCCGCACGCAAATATATCTTACTTTATAAAAAAGCGTTAAATTCTAAAAGGAAGAAAAATTTTATGTATCAAACTATAGAAGATGTTAATAAAAAAATTATAAAGTTGGCAGAAAAAGAAAATTTTGAGATCACAAAACCTGTCAGCTCTTTTATTAGAAAGAAAAAAAATTATTATGCTCATAGCGTTATAAAAGACAATCGTAAAATATTCTTAAAAGCAAGAATTACGGCTAATAAAGATTATATTTTTGGGATTGAAAAAGGAATGGAAATTTCAAGAATAATGAGTGAAAATAAAAAAATATCAAATAAAGTTAACTTTACGGGGTTTTTCGGGGGGTCTTTAAAAGAAACCCCAGAATGGTATGCCTATGATTATATTGAAGGGGATATTTTGGGAGACTTTTATGATATACCTAAAAAACATGAAGAGGATATTTATCTCAAAAGTTCTGTTGAAAATTTGAGAAATCTACAGAGTGTATCTTCTGAATTTATTAAAGAAGCAGAAAAAAATGGGGTTATAAAATATATAAAAAAAAGAGGATATGGCGATTATTATAATACAGTTAAATATTATGAAAAGCAAAAAGTTGGTAATGGAAAAATAAATTTTGAAAGCATTTATAAATTGCTTAAAAAAAACAAAGAAGAATTAGACAAGAATTTGATCTTTGCTCATGGTGATTTTACTCTCGCCAATCAAATTGTTTCAGATAAAGATGGGAAGATATATCTTTCTGATTGGGATTCAGTGAGAATTGACAATATTGCGGCAGATCTGACTCATCTTTGGATTCAAACCTGGAGATATCCAGATTGGCGTTCAAAACTATTAAAAGAGTTTTTGAATAGTTTACCGGAAAAAGAAAAAGATAGATTTAAAGAAACTTTCAGAATAACTGCGATCGAACAATCAATGGCAGAAATTAAATGGAATGCTGAGGCGTGTAAGAAAAAATATAAAAAAGGTGTTATTGATGTTTCATTGAAAATCATAAAAACTGCGTTGAAAGGATTTGAAGGGTTGATAGGGATGTAGGAACACAAGATTTTGTGTTCCTAACGTAGAATAAAAAATAAACAATGAAATATAAACATCAAAAACAATATCGTCATAAAAATTATGATTATTCACAAAACGGTTTTTACTTCGTAACAATTTGTACAAAAGATCATTAGATGTTTTTTGGAGATATCATAAGATTGGGAAATGAATATAACCCAATTTATGAAATGAAATTATCACTTATTGGAAAAATGGCAGAACAATATTGGACAGAGATTCCGAAACATTTTCCATTTGTTAATTTAGACGAATATATAGTAATGCCAAATCACATTCATGGGATTATTGAGATTGATAAAAACAATGATACAAGAACACAAGACTTTGCAAAAACGGTAGGAACACAAGATTTTGTGTTCCTACGACAAGGGAAATGCGCAAATAAATTTGGACCACAATCAAAAAATTTATCATCAATAATTCGTGGGTTTAAAATAGGTGTGACAAAATATGCAAATAGTAATAATATAAATTTTTCATGGCAACCACGATTTCACGATCGCATAATCAGAAATGAAAAAGAATTAGACGCAATCAGAAAATATATTTCTGAAAATTCTACAAAATGGCATTTAGATAAATATAATCCTGAAAATTTTTAAGTGAGTCTGTAGTAAATCTGTAATGTGAATAAATAATTTTAATTATAAAATTATGTTGAAAAAAGAACAAAACTTTGGAAAGCTGGGAAACAGAGAAGAGGAACCAGACAAAGACGTAGATTTATTAGAAGAAAAAAATATTTATGATTTAAATAAACTTGTTAATAATTATGATTTGTCGAGTAAAATTGAATTAACTGAAGATATCAAAGAATCATTAAGAAAATGTATTATTGAATCGTTGGATAGTTCTAATGCGGAAGTTCTTAATCCTATTTTAAGAACATTAGATAGTTTAGATCCAGACAGCGAAATAGCGTCTTCAAAAGAAGTCCAAGATGCAGTTGAGAAATTTATTTTTAAAAAAGTGCTTGACGGTTATAGTACTTTATCTGGAAATACTTATTATGAATTTGTAAAAAGGATTGCGGTGGAACTTCAATTTTCAGATGAACAATTTCAAAAAACCGTAGAAGAAGCAATTGTGATGTTGTCAGATACGAAGGGACCTGAGTTAGTTTTTGTGGCTAAAGATAATTTTAAAGTTTCAAATAATATTTTTTCAAATGAAACATTTAAGGAAAATATTCAGAACCATTTAATTGAAGAAATTTCAGATGAAAAATTTGATCCAAGTTATATGCCTCAGTTTATAGATTATCTTTCTAAAAATAATATCGATTTTGAGTTACCTATTTCTTTTGAAGAAACACATTCTGAAGCTTTAAAAAATATTGAAGTGTTATTGGAGTTTCATCTAAGTAATTTATATGCAAAAGAAAATATTATTAAAATTAAAGAAATATTTAATGTTCAAGATGATACTTTTACCAGGGTAATTAGTGATAAAACTTTAGATATTTTTGATAAGCAATGGGACTCTCTTCAAAACAAAAAAGATGATTTTGAAAAAAGCTTTCCATTGTCTGAAGAAAATAAAAAAGAAATAATAAAATCAGCAGTTTTTCGTGAAATTAGTAAAAATAATATCGAGAAAGCTAGTGAAATACAAAAACTTTATGATGTTGATTTTATAACAGATGAAGAATACAAAGATTTTTTTAAGCAAGAAATTGAAAAGAGAGATTGGGAGGCAATAGTATCTGCACAGTTATACTTAGATTGTGTTCAATCACTTTACCAAGAATTTTTAAACGATCAAAAAGAAATCGCTCAAGACCCAAATCTATCACACCAAGAAAAACAAGAATCGTTTGAAGCTTTGGCTGGTCTTGCGGAAAGTGGCGAGGAAAGCATAACAAAAGAATTTGTTGAGATTATCCAGAAGAGAGGAAAAGAAAAAGGACAGAGCAAACAAGCTGAAATATCAGAATCTGGATTTGATAATGTTCAAAATGGAGTCTATAATACTTTGCTTCTTTTAGATAATCCAGATTCGAATGAAGCGCTTTTTGGTTTGTTAGATAATGAGAGCATAGATAGAGATGTGAAATTTAACACACTTGCCAAACTAACAAGCGAAAACAGAAACTTTTTAAGCAGAGATAGTAGACGAGCATTAGGAGCGTGGTTATTTTCAAAGCCATTAGATTCATTGCAAAAATTAGATTGGCAGGATCTTAGATTTATCAAAGCTATCCAAAATAATATTCCAAGTTCAGAATTGAAAGAAAAATCTGAGTTACTTATTAGTCCTGCTTTAACGAAATTAGGAATAAGTTTAAACGGACAAGAAAAAAGTATCAATCAAATTTGGCAAGAAAATTATTCCAATATTCCTGAAAATGTTTTTTTGCAACTCTCAGTATTTACAAATAGTGATGAAGATTTAATGGATAAATTACAAATTCTTTATTCATCAATCAAAAAAGAAGGAACAAAAAAAGAAAATCTTCTTTATGGGATTATAAATTTGTTAGATAGTGATCCAAATATTTTAAGACTACTTGTCAATAAATTGAAAGAAGTTGATTTTTCAAGTAAAGAAGATGCTGATTGTTTATCTGAAGTTCTTAGAAATACGGTTTTTTTAGATAAGATTGATGAGGCAAAAGATCATAATGAGGGAGATTATGGTCATTATCATCAAGTTCCAGATGAAGAAGGAAATAATAATATGGAATTTTTTGAAATAAATCCAGAAATAGAAAATATTTTTTCTAAAGAAGTAAATAATTTAGAGGAATTAAAAGAATTATTAAAAGAAATTGTGACAAAGAAAATTCAGGAAGTTTTGCCGAATGAAAATATTACAGCGAAAAAAATTGAGAATATTGAAAAGCAATGGGGAAATCTTGAACCGATTTTTACATATTTGGGAAGATACCCAGATTTGAAAAAGTACATTGCTGAGATGGTTGTGAATTTTGACAGCGAAGAGAATTGGAAAGATTGGCGCTATGATTTAGAAAATAAGGAAGTTGATAAACAAATTGGTCATTTATCAGAAGAACAGCTTGAAGTTTGGAAAGAAGAATATTTTGCCGAAGTTGGCGATATTATGATAGCTGAGAGGGGATCGGATATACCAAGAGAAATACAGAATATTCTCAAAGACGCTATTATTACGCACAAACATATTTTCAATCCAGAAATGGAGATGAATGAAAATGAATTTATTCAAAAAATATTTGAAAAAGCATATGACAAAATTGAAGAAAATCCAGAGAAGAAAGATGAGATTACGGAAGATGAGATAAATAAAATAAAAACAGATTCCAAACAAATTGATACGATTATTAATTTTAATGATTTGCCACGAGTCAAAGAAAGTTTAAAGACGACATTCGCTCCAGATGCAGAAATTAAAATGTCAAAGAAAGTGAAAAATCTGATTGGCTTTATGGTGCCTTATTTGTCTAAAGAATCATTTGAAATTATAAAAGAAAATTGTGAAAAAGTAGAGAATAAAGATGGAATAAAAGTTAGTGATGAAAAATCGGATGACGAGGACAAAATAAAGGTTGATGAAATATTGCCTACTGAAATAAGAAAAACTTTAGAAGAAAATATAAGCGAAACAGAAAAAGAATTTGAGAATTTGCAAGATTCCGATATTTGGGAAAAATTACAGTTAGACAAAAATAATTTGAAAAATCTAAACCAATTTTATCAGAAAAGGAAAGAGATAAAATCAACTATTGATCTTCTGCGATTAAATAATTTATCAAATAAGCTAATCGCGACTAATCGGATTGTTGAAAAAGAAGGAAAAAAGGGAGGTGAAAAGTTAAATAGTGTTCTGGATAATCTTAAAAAGTATCTCAAGGGCAGTCCGTTATTGCAAGACATAAAGAATATTGAATTTTCTCTCAAAGAAAAAACGGATATGAATGAAAAAAGAAGATTAGCTATGGTTTCTACTGACAATCCGCAAATGCTTTGGCAAGCTGGGAAATATCCATTAGGAAATGGTTCTTGTCAGCATTACGCCGATGGTGGATATAATTTAGCAAAAAATCTAATGGGTTATGTCGGCGATGCCAATTGTAAAGTTTCATATTTAGTTGACTTAAATAAATTGTCGCAAGATATAAAAAAAGAGCTAGAAGAAAAAGAATTTGAAGAAATAAAAAACGATATTCCAGCTCAGGAATTATTAAATGCTAGTATTGCTAGATCAATTATTAAAATGACTAAAGATGAAAATGATAAACCTGTCGTATTGTTAGAACCAACTTATTCAATAGTTTATAAGAGCGATAATAGTATGGATAAATATTTTAATCTTTTTGTTGATTTAATGATAGCGGAATCAATGAAAGTAAAAATGGCGAGAAGTGGTGGAAAAGAATCTGTTTCAAGAGGACCAAGCCGAAGTCCAGGTGGGCAATATGAGGATTCAAATTTAGATAATGTTAAATTCATTCATAAACTAAGTAAACCAACAAAAGAAGATGAAGATATGATGGAAAGAATCAGGAGCTCAAGGTAGGAACACAAAATCTTGTGTTCTTGCATAAAACAGAACACAAAATCTTGTGTTCCTACATATAATAAAATGAATAAAATGAAAAAATTAAGAATTGCGCAAATTGCTCCGCTTTGGGAGACGGTTCCTCCGAAGAAATATGGGGGGATTGAAATTATGATGGATAAGATTATAAATGAACTTATCAAAAGAGGTCACGACGTGACACTTTTTGCTAGTGGAAATTCAAAAACAAAAGCAAAGCTCAGATCAGTTTTTCCAAAATCACTTTTTGAAATGAAGGTTGATTGGTATCATAGATCGCAGAACTTAATAAACGCGGCAAACGCTTTTTCTGTGGCAGACGAATTTGATGTAATTCATAATCATACTGGTGATAACGGATTATTGTTTTCAGAAATATCAAAAACGCCAGTTTTAACAACTTTGCATAATGTTCTTCCAGAACCAAAGCAAAAGAATTCTGATGAATATATAACAATGAAATATTTTTCAAGAAAAACAAATTTTGTGAGTATTAGTCTGAACCAAAGAAAGCAGTCGGATCTAAAATTAAATTATGTTGATAATATTTATAATGGTATAAATTTAAAAGATTTTTCGTTTAGTCAAAAACCAAAAAATTATCTTGTTTGGTTGGGTAGAATTCATTATGGCAAGGGATTATGGAATGCGATCAATGCTGCTAAAATTTCAAAAGAAAAGTTAATCATTGCTGGTAATATAACTTGTAAAACTGATGAAGAATATTTCCAAAGTATAAAACCAATGATTGATGGAAAGCAAATCAAATATATCGGTGAAGTGGGCTTAAAAAAGAAAAACGAATTATTAGGTAACGCTAAAGCCCTTTTATTTCCAACAATATGGGAAGAGCCATTTGGTTTAGTAATGACCGAAGCAATGGCAACAGGTACTCCTGTCATTGGATTTAATAAAGGTTCAGTAGCTGAAGTTGTCAAAAATACAAAGACTGGTTTTGTTGTTAAAGGTGACAAGGAGATGATAAAAGCAATAAAGAAGATTAATATGATTGATAGAAATAAATGTCGAGAGCATGTTGAAAAATATTTTACAGTTGAGAAAATGGTTGATGGATATGAAAAAACTTATGCAAAATTAATTTTGAATAAATAAATTTTTATGGATAAAAAAGATAAAGAATTAAATCAAAATATAGAAAGTTTAATTGTTGTCATAAAAAGAGCTAACTCTCTTTACTTTGTATTTTTGAGAGGTATTATATGGGGGCTTGGAAGTGCTATTGGAGCAACAGTAGTTGCCGTGATTGTAATTGCAATATTATCTAGTATTATTCAGTCAATTAATGATGTCCCGATTTTAAATAGTATAATAAAATAATTTATAAGACCAAATGAAAAAATTAAGAATTGCACAAGTTGTTTCTCTTCAGGAAAGTGTTCCTCCAAAAGGCAAGAACGGACTTGAATTTGTTGTCCATTATTTAACAGAGGAGCTTGTTAAGCGTGGTCATAATGTATCACTTTTTGCAACAAAAGATTCAAAAACAAGCGCAAAATTAATTGATGTTTTACCATATCCCGCAGCAAAAAAAAGAATTTTTGGATGGGGTGGAATAGATTATTCTCTAGTGTCGCTGACAAAAGCAATTGAAACTCAAAACGAGTTTGATATAATCCATATTCATATTGGACAAATTGCATATTATTTTGCGAATTTAATCAAAACTCCAATGATTGAGACTATACATAGTCCAATCTCTAAAGTTCCTAAAAAATATTTACCAAAAAAAGATATTCAAAATAGATATCTGAAAGATAGTAGAAGTAGGTATAAAAAAATGCATCATATATTTGTAAGTAAAAATCAGAAAAAAAATGCTTTTATGCAAAGTAGCGGTAGCGTGATCTATAATGGGATAGATCTAGAAGAATTCAAATTCAAAAAAGATCCTCAGGATTATTTTTTATATTTAGGATATATTACGCCAGATAAAGGAGCGCATTTAGCGGTCAAGGCGGCAAGAAGAGCAAGAGTGAAATTGAAATTAGCAGGAAGTTATAGGCATTGTGAAAAATATTTTGAAGAGGAAATAGAACCATATTTGAAAAAAGGGAAAATTGAATATGTCGGAGTTGTAAATCCAATCCAAAGAAACAGGCTTCTTGGCGGAGCAAAAGCAATTCTTGTTCCTGTTCAATGGGAAGAGCCATTCGGACTTATTATGACAGAAGCTATGGCTTGCGGAACTCCAGTTATTGGTTTTGATAAAGCAGCAGTTAGTGAAATAGTCAAAGATAAAAAAACTGGTTTTATTGTTAAGGATTTTAAGGAAATGGCAAAAGCAATTAGAAAAGTGGAAGAAATAGATAGAAGTGCTTGCAGAGCACGCGTTGAAAAATATTTTTCTGTTGAAAAAATGGTTGATGGGTATGAAAGGGTATATGAAAAAATGGTTAGAGATTTTAGGAAATAGAATATAAATTTAAACTATCCTTGTTTATCAAAATAACAAATTAAGTAATTATATTATGTCAAAAGTATATTTTTTATTTGGAATACATAATCATCAACCTGTTGGGAATGACCCGTTTGTTTTTAATAAGGTTTTTGAGGATTGCTATTTTCCTTTTATAGAAGTCTTGAAAGAATTTCCAGAGATAAAATGCAATATTCATATTAGCGGTCCTCTTTATGATTGGATTTTGGAAAATAAACCTGAGTATATAAAAACGCTTAGAGAAATGTCTGATAGGAAACAGATTGAAATTGCAGGTGGAGCATATTATGAACCAATTTTACCTATAATTTCTGATAAGGATAAACTTGCTCAAATTCGTTTGATGAATGATTTTATCAAAAAGAAATTTGGCGAACCTCCTGTAGGAATGTGGCTGGCAGAACGGATTTGGGAACAGCAATTGGCAAGTATAATTTCTAAGGCAAAGCTCAAATATACTTTTTTGGATGATGTTCATTTTCGTAGCGCTGGTGTTTGCGAGAAGGAGTTAACTGGATATTATACAACGGAAAATGATGCAAGATCAATTGCAGTTTTTCCAATTAATAAAACTCTTCGTTTTAAAATTCCCTTTTCCAAGGCTGAAGAGTCTGTGGCTCTTGTCAAAAGTTTTTCACAAAAAGAAGATGTTTTGATCACTCTTTTTGATGATGGAGAAAAATTTGGTTCATGGCCGTGGACTTATGATTGGATATATAACAAAGGATGGTTGAAGAAATTTTTCAATTTACTTTTAAAAAATCACAAAACTGTTGAAACAATCACAGCTTCCGAAGCTCTGAAAAGATTTAAGCCTAAGGGTTTGATATATTTGCCTACTTCTTCATATCCAGAAATGGATGAATGGACAATGGAACCGCAAGAATTTTTATATTACAAAGAGCTTAAAGACCGTTTGAAAAGATATCCTGATTATAAAAGATTAAGAAAGTATTTAAGAGCTGGGTTTTTCAGGAATTTTTTTGTAAAATATCCCAGAGCAAATTATATGCACAAGAAAATGCTTTATTTAAGTGAGAGCATTAATAAAGTAGAGACGAGGCAGTGCCCTAGCAAAGTAGAGACGAGGCAGTGCCTTGTTCCTACGGAAGATAAAAATATTCTTAATAATTTATACAAAGCTCAATGTAATTGTGGATATTGGCATGGTTTATTTGGAGGATTTTATCTTGGACATATCAGAGGAGCAATCTATGAAAATCTTATCAAGGCGGAAAAAGAACTTGATAAAAAATATGAAAAGAATTTTCCAGTTATAAGAAAAGCTGATTTTGATTTTGACGGATTGCCAGAGATAATTATAAAAAATAAACATCTCATTAGTTCTTTTTCTAATAAGGGTGGAACGATTTTGGAACTTAGTTATAAAGATAAGAATTTTAATTTGCTTAATACCATAACAAGACAAGAAGAATCATATCATAATAGAATCAAATATAATGATAAAAAAAAGAAAAAAAATAAACGGATCAAAAAAGGAGAACTTGTCTATGATAAGTATGAGAGATTAAGTTTAGTTGATCATTTATTGGACAAAAAGATAACTTTAAATAACTTCAACAAACAGCAAAAATTTAAAACTCTTTCTGATGATGTTTATGAATTGACTGTTGATAAAGTCGTAGGAACGAGGCAGTGCCTCGTTCCTACTGCGGATAAATCACAAAAAAAATCAGTAGCATTAAATTATCAGTATAACAGCAAGAATCTTGAGTTTACAAAGAAAATAAGCGTAGGTTTGAATGCCGGACTGAGTGTAAAATATATTTTTCAAAATGATGATGTGTTAAAAAAACATAATTTTGCTACGGAATTTAATATATTTTTTCAATCTCCAAGATATGTAACATTTTATACAGAAAAAGGTGAGGCAGATCTGAAAAGAAAAAGAGTGTTTAAAAAAATAAAATATTTAAAGATTTCTGATAAATTTAAAAACATCTATTTGCGGTTTGATTTTACTGAGGCGGATGTATTTATAATTCCGATTTATTCTATTGCTAATTCTCAAGACGGAGTTGAAAAGGTTTTTCAGGAGGCATCAATTTTGTTTATTCCCCTCTTGAGAGCTAGGAGTGTGTTTAAGGAAAACAAAGAGAAAGTGTTTGACCTGAAATTAAAAATTGGAAAAAAATAAAAATGTAAACAAGATTGTTTTGCTTTTTACTTTTTGATATAATGAAAATAGATTAAATTATTATACCTAACCTTATGATTAGAACGGAAAGGAAAATCGTTAAAAATAAGCCATTTTTTTATTTAACTGAACAAACTAACACAGGTTTGTCTTTCAAAAAGATTCAAGTATATATTTGGAAAAATATACCTAACGATTTGGGTGTGTATTACAGGAAATTGCAACGAATATTTATTTTTTAAATAATATTATAATCAATGACAAAAACAAAATCCGCCCTGAACTTTTGGGACGGATTTTGTCTTCTTCTTATCTCATTTTTCTGGAAAGAACGAATAATATATTTATTAATCTTCAAAACAAAAAAAACTGTTTACAAAACAGTTCCCAAGCTCTTGTTTATTTAAGAGACTTTTTTATTTTAGTTTTAATGCTATAATACAAACATAGATTTAATATAATTATATGAAAATCAATAAAAATCTTTGGATCTCAGGAGGATATTATATAGATTTTGATGCTTATGATCAGTTTCGGATAATAGGACCGAACAACCATCTTTATTGTGGATTAATTGATGTACCGAGGCACAAAATTACAATTAGCTCAATAAAAGATAAGGATGATATTCTTTGTGTTAAAGGATATTTTAATAGTCAAAAGATCAATCTATACTATCCAGCGATGGATGATGTGAGAACTGTTAGGGAAGAAATTAGCACTGAAACTTTTTTGCAGATCAGAGAAAGAATGTATGATCGTCTTGTTCCTCATTATGTTAGAAAAACAAAAAAAGACGGGAAAATTATGTTGAAATTCAAAAGAATGTATGGAAAGAAATATTATCAGACAATTTTTGAGTTTGATAATAAAACAGAAGTAAAAAAGATAAAAAAACCTTTTGCTGGCTTTGAAATAAATGCTAGATCAAAAAAAATATCTTTTTGTATAAAAGCAAATACAAATGATATAAATTTCAATAAAATAAAAAAAGTAAGTTTGATAAATAAGAATGATTTTAATTTTCAAATTTTTGGAAAAAAGAAAGATTTGGTTGAAAAAATATGGAATCAAACAGAAATTGAGATCAAACATTTGCTTGAATGGGAAAAAACTTCTGGTGATCGTTTTGGAACCATCTTTCCCAGAGACTGGATGGAAGCGGCAGACATTGGCTATCATGATCTTACTCCAGAAGCGCGCAGTTATATGTATGAGGAGTCTCTTAAAAATGTAAATGCAAAAGGAGAAGGATGGCACGAAGATGTTGTCGGAGAGTTTAAATATGAATATGAAATATCAGGGAAAGGGATTTTGGACAGGCATATGATTGATATTGAACCAAAGTATTTGATGAGTATTGAATATCTTCCACAAAGTTTTTGGATGAAAAAAGACAATAGGAAAAAAATGCATTTAATTGCAAAATATGTTTTAGAAAAAGCAAGAAAGAGGGGGCATATAACATTTAAAAAACATAACGATACAGGAAATTGGAGAGACAGTGGGAATGCTTTCCGGAGGATGAGCAAGCACATCGCGCCTTTTGATGTTAACGCTGTTTTTTATCCCAGAGCACTCCAATCTATAAAAGATAATTATAAAAAGCTTGGGTTTAAAGATGATGAAATTTCAGACATAAAAGAAATCTATAAAAAATGGAAAGACAAAAGAAAGGAATATGAATTTAAAAATAAAGACGGAAGCTTAGCTTATGCTATTGCTCTTTATGGAAGTAGAGAAAAAGATGAAAAATTTTCGTATAAAAAAATGGAATTGAATCATGTTGATGAATCCTATCTTTATACATATTGCATAGGAAACAGGAAAGAATTGGAAAGCTTCTGCAAACGGCTTTTGAATCCTAATTATTTTTATACGAGATCAGGACCGCTTATTACAGCAAAAAAAAGTAAATATTTTTATACTCCTCAAGAATATCATGGACTGGTTATTTGGATCAAGCAAACTGCGTTTGTTGTTTTGGGGCTTAGTAAACATTTAAAACTTTCTATTATTGAAAATTGGCCTGTTAGTACACAACGGATGATTAAAGATACAATCTTGAAGATCACTGAAGATACATTAAATGCAGTGGAGCAAATGGAATCCATCCCTGAAGTCTATACTGATATAAATGGAAAACCAATCCCATATCATGAATTGACTGGAAGTAAAAATGAAGGAAGCGAAGTTCAGCTTTGGTCTGCTGTGGGAATCAGAAGAATAATAAGAAAATATTATGAATTATTGACTGACGATGCTTATAAGATATGATAAATGTGTTTTTAAGACCTAATCCAAAAGCATAGGAATTTCAATGTTTATCTTCTACGGCGCTTTAGCGCACGGTTTTCGAGGTTTTAACCTCGCGAAATTAAAGATAATTCGTGAGGTTAAAACCTCACAGACCCTCAGCTAAAGCTGGGTAGAACATTTATACTACTAAATCATTACTATGAAAAACAATAAAAAAGTCTTAGCGTTTGATATTGGTGGGACAAAAATTGCTAGTGGAATTATTGAATTCGAAAAAGATAGTTACAAAATCATTGATTATCAAAAAAATACAACGCCGAAAGATAAAGATGGAGTTATTCAAATGTTAATTGAACTTATTGTCTATTATCAAAAGGATAATGGGTTTGATAAAATTGATGTTGCTACTTTAGGGCGTGTTGATAGTAAAAAAGGAATTGTAATAAGGGCGGGTAATATAAAAGGTTGGGAAAATGTAAAATTGAAAAAAATAATTGAAAAAGCAACTTGTAAAAATGTTGAAATAGATAATGATGTAAAATGTTTTGCTTTGGCAGAAAATAGATTTGGAAAATTCAGAAGGTATAACAATGTTGTTTATCTTACAATCGGGACAGGGATAGGCGGAGCAATTGAAGTTGATAATAAATTATATCGTGGAAATAATAATATAACTGGAGAATTTGGACATATGGTCGTTGTTAATAATGGAAAAAAATGTCCTTGTGGAAGTCAAGGATGTTGGCAACAGTATGCGTCTGGAAAAGCTATTGAAAAACTATATTTTGAGTTATATAAACAAAAAAAGAAAGCAAAAGATATAGCGATAGATTCAGCGAACGGAGTGCAAAAAGATAAAAAAGTTATTAAAAGATCAGCTTCATATTTAGCGACAGGGCTTATAAATATCATCAATACGATCAACCCAGAGATTATCGTCATTGGTGGTAGTGTAGTAAAGCAAAAAGAGATATTAGACCTAGCAAGAAAAGACGTTCTGAAAAAAGCTTTAATTCCTGCTCGCAAAACAAAAATAGTCAAATCTAATTTGGGTGATGAGGCAATGCTTGTTGGTGCAGCGTTATTGTAGTTGAACAGAACTAAAGAATTTAAATGCGTAAGTCCTATAATTAATAAACAATAACAGAAAAATATGAAAGAATTATTAGAAATTTATGATCTTGATGGAAATATACTCAAAACTCAAAAAAGAGATGAGTTCTATGGTGAGATTAAAAAAGAATTTAAGAAAACTGGAAAGATCACAAAGCAAATAAAATCTATTAGAATGCTTCTTTTGAATTCAAAAGGACATATGTATATTCAAAAAAGAAGTTATTATAAATCAGAGAATGCAGGTTTATATGACAAAACTATTGGAGG
>JAGLIM010000038.1 GCA_023142995.1 Minisyncoccota bacterium
ACTGATGATGAATTTCATTTAGCAGTGCAGTCCACTGATGTTAGTATTATTGGACTGTTTAGAAAAGTAGATAATATTCAAAATTTTGTTTCAATAAGAAAATCAGCTGATGGTGATTTTAAACAGCCGTATATTACAACATTTTATGTTGGTTATTATGATGGCTCTATAAGATTTAAAGATGGAGAATCAATTGGAATTGAAGTTTTTACATTAAAGCAATTAAAAGAAAGAATTCAAGAAGAGCCAGAACAGTTTACTGAAGATTTGAAATTTATGATAAAAAAATATGAGAAATATTTAATTCCCATTGAAAAAGAAGTTAAGCCTGTTTTAGGATATGAAGATTAAAGCCTATTTTTATAGCGTAGTAATCGGTCTGGACTGAACAATATAGAATTTATTATTTTTAAATGCCCATTCTATATCCTGTGGCTTTTTATAATGTTTTTCTATTTTTTTAGACAGCTTTGCCAGCTCTATGATCTGAGGACCTGATAATTTTTGTTTATATCTTTTTTTATTGCTGATCTGAACTAAGATATTTTTCTTACCTTTTTTGATCAATTGTTTTTTTTGGTGATTCACATTTATTTCCAAAATTAATTTTTCCTTTTTATCAAAAATATAACTATCTGGAGTAACTATTCCTCCTACTATTAATTCTCCTAATCCAAAACAAGATTCAATTAACATTTGATTCTTTTTTTTATTCACGGGATGAACAGTAAAAACTATACCAGATACTTCTGATTGTATCATTTTCTGTACCACTACTGCTACTAAATTATTTTTAAAGGATATCTTTTTTTCAATCAAATAGCTTATAGCTCGTGGAGAAAACAGTGATGCCCAACATTTTTTTATATTTCTGATCAAACTTTTTCTATCTGTATTCAAATAGCTTTCCAGTTCGCCAGCCCAAGAATCATTTTGTCCATCTTCCATACTTGCTGAACTTCTAACTGCAACATATTCCATTTTATATTTATCAAAACATAAGAATATTTCATCTTTGATCTCTTTTGGAATTTTTCCGCCTAGAATTAATTTGCTCAAAACAGAAGAAGATCTGTTTATTTTTTTGATATCAATTTCTAAATCTTTTTTGTTTTTAGAAAAAATTGATTCCATTTCTTTATTAATGATCTTTTCAAAATCATTAAATTGGATAAAGGTATTAAAAGTAGAAGTAGGCAATACAAAACCGTCAGGAACAGAAACTATTTTGTTTAACTCTCCCAGCGATGCGCCTTTTCCACCTGCTGTTAGAACATCGTTTTTGTTAATTTTTTCTAGTGGTAAAACGAAATTTGTCATTTTTTTGTGTTGTTATTAATTATTTTTATCAAACCAATACCACCATCAATTTCAACTAAAGCTCCATCGTGCAATATCTCAGTTGCTATTTTGGTTCCGATAATACAAGGAATATTAAGTTCTCGAGAAATTATAGAAGCGTGACAATTTATTCCGCCCTCGTCAGTAATAATTGCTGATGCTTTTTTGCAAGTGCTGATTAAATTTGGTCTGGTCATTTCAGTTACCAGAATATCTCCCTTTTTCATTTCACTGATCTTTATATCAAGTTCTTCTTTGTCGCTGGCATTTTTTATAACTCTGACTTTTCCTGTTATTTTGCCTGTATTTGCAATGCTTCCGCTTAAAGAAGAGATATTATAGTCAACAATGGGTTTAACTTTTTTGATTATTTTTTGAGATCTTTCTCCTGTATAAAACACCAACTTTTTACCTTTTTTAACAGCTACGAATCCATCATTTCTTTTGTTCACTTCTGTTAGATCTATTTTTCTGTTATTTAAAAGTGAGTAAATTTCTGACATAAGGCAATTTTCAACTTGGTTTACACCAAGAAAATTTCTTTTAGCTATTGCTCTTGATATTTTTTTACCAAAAAATTTGCTGTTCATAAAAAATCTCAAATTTAGTCTTAATATCGCTGTTCTTCTAACAGATTCACATAAGATCAATATTTCTTTTGTGGGTTTTAGGTCTTCAATTGTTTTATTTCTGTTGTCTCTGATCATTTTATCAGAATGTAAAATTTTCCTTTTAGTTTTATCTAATTTTATTTCGTGCAAAGGCAACATTCTCTTAAACTTTTGAATTAGATGATTTGGTTTTTTGTTAAAAAACATAAATCTAAATTTTTCAAAATGATCGTAGATCTCTTTTTCAACATTGTTATTGATATTTCTGATTTTATTTTTTTTAATTAATTCAACCCATTCTAATTCTTCACGATGAACAAAATTATAAATGTTTGCTGGCGTAGTCAGATGAATGAAATATTTATTAAGTTCACTTGGATCATTACTTTTTTTCAAAAGAAAACCTTTTATTCTTTTTTCTAGTTTTTCAAAATAATGAGATTCTGTCAGAAAATAGATGTCAACATTGATTCGAGAGATAGCGCAAAACTTTTCAAGAACAATTTTGATCTCGTTATTATCCAGATCTTCAAGATTTGTTTTGTCTAAATAATTTAAAAAGTTGAGATAGGTAAGATAGTTTTTCTTAAATCTTTCTTCAAGCTGTTTGATTTTATTTCTATTCAAGCATAGATCAAATCCAATCTCTGATGCTTTTTTCATCTCTCCCAGAGAAGCGTACCCCTCAAGAGAATGTTTGTCTTCAATAAAAACAAAATCATCAATTCCATAATTTCGTAAAAGAAGGTCAACAAAAAATGCATCAAGCCTTCCTTCTCTAAAAATAAAAGTATATTTTTTCATAAGTATAAATTTTGTTTAAGTATCTTTGACTTCTTACAATATTCTTCAATCTCTTACAATATCCTTTGACCTTGTGGAGAAGAGCACTCGCGTATAGTTCTCCATAAAGTCGAACAATATTATGATGTAATAATAGTAAGTATTCCATCTTGAGTGTAGCATCAGATAATTTCATTAGTCAAGCAAAAAGTATATGCCATTTTCACACTATTTCTAGTGTGATCCAAATATAGATAATAAACGAAATTTATCAATTAAGCGCTCTTGACAGATTATGGTTTATATGGTAAGCTCAAATGTAAAGTTAATAAAAAAATTATGACATATATTAAAAAATTCACGACAGAAATCCAGCTAGACCGTTACAGCCTCTTGTCACTAAGAGGCTAAGCCGGGTTAATTTTATTGTATAAAAATTTAAAAACCTTTCTTCCATAGCTTCTTAGCGATAAGAGCTTTTTGTTTATAAGAAAGGCTTTTTTTATTGTGTTAAATTGATTTTTTGACAGAAATATAAATTGTACATTAACAATAAAATATTTTGAAACAGGTAATTTGAATATCATACTAACTTGCTAAAATAATTCTATTCTAAAAGATAGAAAAGTAAGATTATCTTAGCAGTTGATAGAACAAATTAATATTCAAATTACCTGTTTCAAAGAAAATAATTTATTCTGAACAAGAACTTTGACAGGAACAAATAAAAAGGAGAAGTGATATAAAGATGTGCAGATTTGTAGGGAGTGTTCCGACAGAAGTAAAGAAAGCGGGTCATAAAGTCGTAATTTATTTAATGCGACATAGTGATCCAGATTATGGATCTGACGGACCCAGACTGTTGGATTTAGAAGCACCGATTCAGTTTGAGGGTAAACTAAAAGAGGAAGGCAAAAATAAGATAAAGCTTGCTTCTTGTAATCTCGCGACAGAATTTGGTAATATGCCAGAAAAATCAGTGATTCTGGCATCAAGTCCGAGGAGGAGAGCAGTTGAATCCTCAGTGATTCTGGAAAGAACTTTAGTGGAATCTGGAATTTCTGTTTCTAGGTTGGAATCAAAAGAACTTCAGAAACTTTTGACAGATGCAACTCTAACAGGAGAATTGTTAGAGGAGTATGGAAAACAAGCAGAACAGAACAAGAATCTGACTTGGATGGATTTTTGGATCAATAAATCTGGAGATTTCAAAAATGTTGAAAGCGCGGTAGACTTTAAGGAAAGAATGAGAGATCTTATTCTGTATTTCCAGAATTTTTCCCAAGAAACAAACTCCACTATCGTGTGTCTAACGCACGAAGAGGAGATCAAAATTCTTGCGAAAATTTTCGGGATTTCTATCTTGATTGTTCCCAACGGAGGAACATTGAAGATGATAATTAATCCAGAAGAGATGATCGTTGAAGTTCAAGGAAAGAGTGGATCTTTGAGCTTTGAACAATTTGATATGAAGGAGGGAAGACAATGAAGAGAAATGATTTTCAAGGTAGAAAAAAAGAAGCTGAAAAGTTGAAGAAAAAGCTTCTTGAAGATGTTACTTTTGAGGATGCTGATAAAATTCTTTGGGGAATAACGATGGAGGAATTGTTGCCTGAAGAATTTGAGATGACAGAAGAGAATTTCCAGTATCTTTTAGAAGAACTTGGAAAGATAAAGGTGGCAGGTAGTGCGTTACCTTCTTATGAAAGTATGTTATCTGAATTAAAAGGAAAGGTAAGAGATATGGAGGACGAGCTATTAGAAAAGAAAGTAGAGGCTCGTCTTAAATTAGAAAAGGCTCAAGTAAAAATTCAAAGCCTTTTTGAATAAAAAAACGCCATATTGGCGTGCCAGAGAAAAAGCTTCTCTGGTTTCTTTTTTTGTACGGGGAATAATAATATTGTTCGACTTTTTATGGAGAACTATATGCGTATGGCTGTCTTGAGTACATTATTACTTTTCATATCTCTTATCAATCTTTTTGATCTTATCTTCTAGCGCTTTTTCAATATCAATATTCATTTCTTGCGCGAGAAGAAGCGTAGTAATTAATACATCGGCAAATTCTCCAGACAAATTCTCTTCTTTAAACTTGTTCATTTTGCTTTTTCTTTGCAGAGAGCTATGAAACAAAACTTCCTGACAAAGTTCTCCGAATTCTTCACCTAATTTTATCGCGCAAGCAAAAATTTGTTTATCTTGATCCGAGTATCTTCCATGATCTTTTTCTAATCGTCCATTTTCCTTTTTTATCCATTTTGATAATGTGATAAAGTCCATATTAATTTATTAATGATTAATTTTTAATTCTTTTTCTATTCTATTAATAATATAAAAATAATATTTTCCGTGAGGAACAAACTTTTTATATAATTTCGGATCTTTCAAATCTGATCTAAGCTTGTTAATTGGTATAAATTTTACATTTTCCACTTCTCGGTCTTGAAGTTGAAATGAAGAAATATCACCATCAAATTTTAAAAGATAGATCGTTACAAATTCATTGTTATAAAAATTCAGATCAGATAAAATTAAAGACATTTTTTTTCTGCCAATTTTTTTTAGATCTTTATCTTTTATTTTTAAATTAATCTCTTCTTTAACTTCTCTGATTGCGGTTTCTTTTGGTCTTTTTCCTTTTGCAATATGTCCTCCAACTGATATATCCAGAAGCCCTGGAAAAAAGGTTGTTCTAGCCCTTTTTTGGAAAAGAATCTCCTTTTTTGAATTATAGATCCACACATGAGATGACTCGTGCCATGATCCATCTCTGTGAACTTGACTTAGCAGTTTTGATTTTTTAGTCTTGTTTCCATATTGATCTAAAACATCTAAAAATTCATATTCAATTTCAATAATTTTTGAATTAATTACAATTATTTCTTTCATTTCAATATTCTTTGTTGATCTTTTATAATCTGCAAATTCATTATAGAAAATTTTTGAATATAGATCACTATTGATCGTTAATTTTTCACAATAGAGTTGGTCTTTTTTCTCTCTCGTCTTACTTCCATAATATTTCAATCCTTCGTTTGAAGGAATTTTGAAATTTAAATTTCCAATCTTACCTAGTTGAAAGTCGTCAAATATTTTTTTTGGAAATTTTGCTTCAAACCATTCTCTTTTTCTTTCGTAATATTTATTTTTATCAAAAAGTATGAACACATCAATTTTGATATCATATTTATAGAAAACATATTTCAATCCTTGCTTTGTGATTGTAAAGTTATTATTAAAAAATATTTTTAAATCTTTGTTTTTCTCAGAATTATGAAAACATATATTTATATCTCCATGGTCTCTTGAAATACATCTTCTTTTCCCATCAACTGCAAAACCGCCAATGATCCAATATTTCATATTATTAGATTCGCATAGCTCAACAATTTCTTTCAAAAGAGAAATTATTT
>JAGLIM010000039.1 GCA_023142995.1 Minisyncoccota bacterium
AATATAATTAACAGGTACTTTGAAGTAAAATTTTACATAATAAAATAACCAGACGATACACATCTGATTACATTATAGCTTAAATACAACAATTGTTAAACAATTTTATTGTTATGTCAACTATACTTGGTTACTTTAAAAAGAAACCGCAATGTTCATAATATTCTTCGAACAAATAGATAGCGCAGTTGAGAAGTCAGATGTGCAAAGTTCTCCACAAGGTCGAACAATATTTATTTATATATTTTTATCCATTTGGTTATTGCTCTGACTCTAATACTATTTTCATTTTTTGGTCAGCACCTTCTCCGTAATTTCCATTCCAATCAAATTCAGCTTCCCATTTCCTAGATTCTTCATTAGTTTTAACAAACTTAAATGGATTTGCATTTCCCCATCCATCTATTCCACGAAGTTGAACCTCTTTATCACCTAGAAATTTAGCAATAGCAATAGCAGGATGATCAGAATCTATTTGAACTCTTATTCTCCCTTCTCCAACTTCTTCAAAAGTTACTCCAGAAAATTTACTTTCCAAAGAAGCAAAAGTATTTTCATCATGACGAAACTCGTTTTCTACAGGATGATCATCTGCCTCTTTTCCCTGATCCAAACGCAGATAAAACTTACTACCGTCAAATCCAATGCCATAAAGTCCCTTCCCACATTTTTGTTCTATTATTAATTTTAGTTTTTCCTTTTCTTCTATAATGCTAAATTCTGCATATTCAATATTTTCCTCTTCTTCTTTTTCTGCAAGAATACCATACTTTCTCAAAGACTCTTTTAACTCTTCAAGGTCTTGCTCTTTTTCTTTTCTAAATTCTACTTTCTCAACATCTGTCATTTCTGCATAAGTTTTTATTTCTCGGCTTTCACTTAAATCTAAATTTTCTCTATTGATCATATTTTTATTATTAAAAATTATTTTCTAATTAAGTTTATAAATACACCAGACAATGAACTTATAACAATTCCACAAAGTAAAGCATCTTTTAATGAAAGTGATTGGATTAATAGCATAAAAAGAAAAAGAAGAATAAAAGCCACTAATGTCCCACCCATCTCAAAAAGACAAACATATTCTGTGCGAGGTTCTTTATCCATATGTTCTTGAATTTTAACATCCCAAGCCATCCTTTTTACTTTTTCAAAGGCAACTGAGGAAGTGTTTAATAAAAGAATACTAGCAAACGAACTGGCAAAGACTCTTATCAAATCAGCGAAAAAGCTAACTAAACTTCCCCATAACAATATCTTTTTTCTATCAAATTTATCCACTAAAATACCTGAAATATAAAAGACTATGATAGACACCAACAAAGAAGCTGACTGGATCAATCCGATCTTATCATATTCTGAAACAATTAAAAACATAAAGATAGACCAGACCACAAAGCTTAAAAAAAGTTGGAAATTCAGAAAGCCATTAGCTATTAGATCTGGATAGATTTTTTTGATATTAATAAGTCCAAAATCAATTTTTCTGATCTTTGATATTTCAGGAGTTGACAATAGCAACAAAACAGCAGGAATAATAAAAATAATTACCACTGCAAACACCGCGCTAAATCCATAATTACTAATTATTATTCCTCCTAAGATAGGTCCTAAAGCTCCAACGACTGCTAGATATATATTAAATTTTCCCAAGATCTTACCACGATTATCATTAGGGGACATCTTTGATAGATGAACAAGAAATGGCAAATAAAAAAGCGCATGAATCATTCCATATATTAAAGCGCTTAGATAGAATCCGTTTGATAAATAATCGATTTTATCTAATATTAAATAAAATGCTATTGACACGACAAACGAAAGGCTAATAATCTTTTTTGCTCCGATAGTACTTGAAAGCCAAGCGCTAATTGGCAGAAAAATCAAACGACTGAACTGAACTAAAATAAAAAACAATATAATAGAAGACAAAGAATATCCTTTCTCAAATAAATATAGTGGCACAAAAATACTAACCATAGAGCTAGCAAAAGTAAAAACACTGCAACTAGCATAAAAAAGTTTTATTTCTTTATGATTCATAATTTAATGATCATTAGATTTTAACTTAATTTTCAAAACCACCGTCGCAATTCCAAGAAATACCCAAATTAAAAGAGAATAGAAAAGCAAGACCATTTGAGGAACAAGTATCGTTAGAAGTATTCCTGCTAGAAATAAAGACAATGCTTCAAACAAATATCCAAATATAGAGAATATCGCTATTATTTCTGCTCTATATTCATTTTCAATATTTTTTATTTCCAATACTCCTCTAGAAGGACCACTTATTGCTTCACCAACTGCAAATAACCCAGCAAAGATCCAAAACATAATTAGATCCGTGGAAAAGGCCATTGCCAAAGACGCTAAAGCTAAGATTAAAAATGATGTTTTCATTCCTACCAAATAACCTTTTTTATCTACAAAGAATCCCGCATATAAAAGAACAACCATTGCGACTACTCCCTGCGTGGCAAATACACTACCAATTATCACATTAGAATCAACAAAAGAAATAATTATTAAAGGGTATAAAATAACTTTTACTGACCAATTCATTTTAAAAGGAATCTCTAAGATCAGATGATATAATAGATATGGATTTAATAGTATATATTTAATACCAAATAGATAGCTACGATGTTTCGGAAGTGAGGATACTGATAGAGGCTTAGCCTCCAATTTGGAGGCTAAGCCTCTATCAGTATCACTTTTAGCACCAAAAAACTTCAAAGCAAGAAAAAATGGAATAAGTAAAACAACAAATTGCAAATAATATAGCGCACCAAGAAAATATTTATCAGCAATGAATCCTCCAAAAATCGCTCCGAAACTACCTGCGATTGATTGAGCTGAATATAAATATCCCAAAAGCTTTCCTTGGTTTTTTTCTGTAAAAAGATGCTCTTGCAAATATGCAACTAGAAGAGGACCCATTGCAGCACCTGCAAAGCCAAAGATCATCTTACCGCCCATATATTGAAAAATGTTTGTTGAGGTCGCATAAACTAATGGATAAATGATCCCAAGAGCAGCTCCCGCAATAATAAACTTATTTTTTCCATAAGTTTGAGAAAGTCGCGCAAAAATAAGAGCGAACAAAGACAAGCTCAGAGTTCCAAGAGCAAAAGTAAATCCCATCATCGCAGAATTCTCACTAAGAGTTGAAATAAATCTCTGCTCAATCGGCGCAATTAGACTCCCAGAAAAAACAACGGAAATAGATATCAAGAAAACAACAAGATATTCTTTTTTGAAGTTTTTAAGAAAATTAAACATTTGTTTATTATAAAATCACAATTCTTTATAATTATAGTTTGCATTATATTAAAGATATTGTAAAGCATAATTTGTGATGTTATTTAGAGATAAAAAAACAGCAAATAGAATCACTATCCGCTATAATATTTCTTTATATTTATTTCTTTTACAGGAACCCCTCCTACCGATTCACCAGTTTTTACATCCTTATTGACAAAACTGCACATTGAAACCGTAGCCTTATCTCCAACTTTCGTTCCCATTCTTATTTTGCAGTGGGCTCCTATGAGAACCTTTTTTCCGATAAATACTCTACCCAATACGAGATTTTTAATAAGAAATTCGTGGGAATGTATCTTACAGCCCCACCCTAAAACCGCACCGTCTTCAATAGTAATTAACTCTGGAAATAATGGATCCAGAGAAACACCAGGACCGATAACCACATCTTTCCCTATTTTTACACCTAATAATCTATAAAAACTATTTTTAAGTGAACAAGGAGGAGCTTTTCTCAAAATTTCATTAAGAAATGCTCGCAAAAGCATAGTTGGACTTCCACGAAGCTTCCACCAGTCATAAGGCGCGTTTAACTTTTTTCCTTTATATGGTATTATAATTCGCTTACAATCAGGGTTTTTCAGAAAATTCTTAATTATTGAATTGTCAAAGACATCTGCCATTTTCAATCACCTTTCGCATTGTGCTCTATTATTTTTATTATGTCAAAAAAAATGAGGCGTTTGCCTCATTTTTTCATTTTTACCTCTTTGACTTAAAATTATAATTCATCTTTATAATATTTTTTCATAAACTCACTTAAATACGGTAAAAATAATTCATATCTTTCATTTCCTTGCATTGTTTCTTTTATTGGTAATTCTTCGTCTTTCCAAAGTTTCTTTGCAATATCTTTTGCAATCTGAAGACCTTTTTTATAGGTATAAGCTCCCATTTTAATTAAATATACCACAAATTCAGGATCAACTCTTGATAAACGCAAATACTCTTCAAATTCCTTCACAGACTTTGCCTTTTCTAATTCCAACATTTTAATCTCACCCTCAAGATATATCTTGTCTTTTGGATTATATTTCCCACCTTCTCTAGGATCAAACCCTTTGAGAGTCCTAAGACAAACCCCTTCAGCTATTCTTATAGCAATAATTTTACTTTCTTTTTTTATTTCTTCAATTTCTTTTTTTATAGCTTCTTTTTCATCATCAATATCCGTAGCATTTAATCGTTCCTTTAAAATATTATATCCATTCTTATACAATGTTTCCCTAAGTTTTAAATTGTATATATATTTAAAAGTTTTAGCATAATTCCAACCATTTTCATACTCCCCGTTTTTATTTTTTTCTCCTCTAATTTTTTCCATAGCTAAAACATAATATGGTTCAGCGCTAATTTCAAAATCATAAAACTCTTCCCCAAGGATTTCCTTTGCTACCTCCGTTTCGCTTCTCTTCGATATTCCTTCATTAACAACATCCCATCCCTTTCCCATTGCTCCACTGAATCCTTGTTTTTCATTATAAATATTTGTAGTCACGTGCCTACCTATCTCGTGTGCGACAAATCTAATCAATTGGAGTCCGTTCATATCTGCATCAGGAGGAATAAGCACTACAGGACAATCATATCCAGGACGATCAGTGCTTACTAAAATATTTGTAACTTTTTTATCAATAAACACTTTATATCCACCATCAGAAAGCCCTCCTTCTATAATAGCAAGCTCAAAAACAGTTCTTATATTTTGCGCGTTAAACCTAGTATTCTCTAATTTTTTTTCTAATTCACCTTTTTCTGGTCTATCTTTAAAAAATTTTAATTTTCCTTTATATACATCATTCGCACTTTCACATAAACTATTTTCTGCTTCTCCGTGCAAAATTTTAACTTGCTCAAAAGCTTCATCATCATTTCCATTTTTTAGACTTATATAAAAATTTATTTTTGCTTTAGACGATAGCAACAGCTCATCAATAATTTTTCTAACATTTTCACTTTTACATTTAGAGCTTATTTCCTTTTCAAAGTCTTCTAGATCATTCCTTGTTTTTTCAAGTTTTTCATTATCTATTTTGTCCATATTCCGATAAACAAAAGTAGGACACATCTCAGAATATTCTTCATCGGTAATTTTCTGATCTTTGTTAGAACAAATCTTAAAATATTCATCATCGGTAATATCTAGATCTTCATCTATACGATCTTTTATTTTATCAAAAAATATATTAAATTCTTCATCATAGCTTCTTCCTTCATCTCCTTCTGGTTCAATAAAAATTCTTGAATCATATAATTTTATAATATCATTGATCCTATTCGCATATTCCATTAATTCTTTTAATTCGGGATTTATTTCAATATTTTCCTTTTTATAATCAATTTCATTATCTTCTTTTTCGCTTGCCTGTAAATCTTGGTTTGTTTCTATGATTTTAGAAGCTATATCTAAATATGATGTTTCTTTTTTCATATCTTTTAATTTAATATATTTTTTATTTTCTCTCAATTTCTTTTGTAATTTAAATTATTTTCGCAAAACTTTCATCTTTTTATAAGTAATTTAAGTAATTCACGACTCTGTTTATCTCATTAAATTTTTATTATAAAGTATGATCGTAATTACTCCCCAACATATTTTCCTTTCGTTTCTGGAAATAAAATATCAATAATTCCTTTTGCTACATTTCTTGGTTTTCCTATTACGGGAAAATGATGCATACGCAAACCAGGAGATGAATTTAATTCAATTATTATATAACTGCTTTTAGTTGGCTTTTTTGAAATATCTTTATTGGTCATTAGGTCAACTCCTGCATAGGCAAGTCCGGGAATAGCTCGTACAGCTTTAACTGCAATTTTCTTCAGCTCTGGATGAACTTGATCTGTAACATCACTATCTCCCCCAGTTGATATATTTGATCCTTTTCTAAGATATACTTTTTCTCCTTTGTTTGGAATATGATCAAGTTTCATTTTTTGCTCAATTAAATTTTGTTTTATAATATTATCTATTTTTATTTTAGTCAAAAAAAATTTATGGAATTCGCCTCTTATCTGATAGCTGTTTTTTATTTTGATTAGTTCTTTGATATTGTGAATCCCATCACCTGTGATATAAGCAGGATTTCTATATGCTACAGCAAGAACTTTTTTTGTAGTTGCCAAAAAACGAAATTCCATTCCTTTAAATTCTTTTTCAACTAAAAAATAATTGTTTTTCTTTAGAATACAAGCGATTGACTTTTCACAATCTTTTTTGTTATTTATTCCTATAAAAACAAAATTACCATGAGCACCATCATTTATCTTAATTACTAACGGATATCCTATTTCTTTAATAAATTTATATACTTCTCTGACTTTACTTTTATGAAATAATTTACCTGTGGCAACACTTATCTTTCTTCTAGACAATAAATATTTTGTTTGCGCTTTGTCTTCTAATGTATAGCTTGCAATGCAAGATGTTTTTGAACTTCTCTCACCCCTTATATATTCAAAATGATTTTTAAATGAAAATTCCATAAAATCTATATCTCTTTGAAATTTTTCAATATAATTTATTTTTATTCCTCTTTTTAAAGCTTCTTCAGACAGAGTTTTTGTATCAGTTTTCATATATTTAATATTAACTTTTAATTATCATCTACAATATCTATTTCGCTTTTGTTTCTGAAAATAAAATATCAATTATTTCCTTAGCTACGTTTTTTGATTTTCCAATAGCAGGAAAATGATGCATACGCAAACCAGGCGAAGGATTTAATTCAATCACAATATAACTGTTTTTTGTAGGTTTTTTTGAAATATCTTTATTGGACATTATATCAATTCCACCATAAGCAAATCCTGGAATAGCACGAATAGTTTTCACAGCAATTTTTTTTAATTCCAGATGAACAATGTCTGTAACGTCAATACTGTCTCCACCGGTTGAAAGATTTGAATTTTTCCTAAGATAGACTTTTTTCTCAAACGGCAAAATGCTTTCCATTTTGATCCCTTGTTCTTTGAGATATTGTTTTATAATATTATTTATTTCAATTTTGGTTAAAGGATATATATGTCCCTTGCCCCTCCTTGGATCTTTATTTTTTATTTTGATTAATTCTCTAACTGTATGAGTTCCATCACCGATTATATTGGCAGGCTCTCTATGCGCTACAGCAAAAACCTTATCTCTTCCAGCAATAAATCTGAACTCTTTTCCACTAAACTCTTTTTCAACTAAAACATATTTATGTTTTTTAAATATTTCCCTAACTTTTTTATTAAAATCATTTTTATTTTTTATGCCAATAAAAACCATATCTCCATGCGCACCGTCAAAAGGTTTTATTACTATTGGATATTTGATTCTATCTATAAATTTATAAACCTCATTAATATTTTCCTTACTAAATAATCTCCCTTTGGCAACACCTATTTTCGCTCTTGTTAATAAGCTTTTTGTTAGAGATTTATTTTCTACTGCATAGGTCGCGCAAACTGTTGTTTTCGAAATGTTTGATCCCAAAATATATTCATAATGATTTTTATGAACTAATTCCAAAAAAGCCATTTCTTTTTGATAATTGTTAATATGATTTACCTTTATTCCTCTTCCTACTGCTTCTTCAGCAAGAATTCTAGAACTAATCATATTAATGCTTTTTGGTATTTTGGTATTTTTCATAAATTTATTTTACTTATTTTGTTTCAGGAAATAATATATCGAAAATTCCTTTTGCTACATTCCTTGGTTTTCCCTTGTATGGAAAATGATGCATACTGATCATTGGAGAAGAATTAATTTCAATAATAATATAACTCTTCTTCGTTGGATTTTTGTTAATATTTTTATTTATCATTACATCTATTCCAGCATAAGCAAGACCAGGTATAGCTCTCACTGCTCTAACAGCGATTTTTTTTAATTCTGGATGAACTTGATCTGTAACATCAATACTGTCTCCTCCAGTTGAAATATTTGAAGTTTCTCTCAAATAAACTTTTTCACCTTTCTTAATAGATTTATCTATCTTTATATTTTGTTCTTTTAAATATTTTTTTACCATACTATCAATCTTTATTTTTACTAAAGGTTTTTCATTGCTATCTCCTCTCATAGAATTATTATTTTTTATTTTAACTAGTTCCTTGATATTATAAATTCCATCACCTGTAACATTAGCGGCTTCTCTATATGCAACAGCAAGCACTTTATTCCTAGTTGCAATAAATCTAAATTCTTTTCCATTAAATTCATCTTCTACTAAAGCATATTTATATTTTTTGAATATTCTTTCAATCGCTTCTTTGCATTTTTCCTCAGTGTTAATGCCAATAAAGACCAATTCCCCATGACAACCGTCAAGAGGTTTAATTACAAGAGGATATCCTATTTTTTCTACAAACTTTGACAACTCTTCAATATTTTCTTTATGAATTAAAATACCTTTTGAAATACTTATACCAGATCTTAGTAAAAAGTCTTTTGTAATAGACTTATTCTCTGTCGCGTAAAAAGCAGGAAAAGATGTTCTTGAACTACTTTGTCCTTTGATATATTCAAAATGATTTTTATATGAAAGCTCAAGAAAAGACATTTCCCTTTGGTCTTTATTAATATGATTTACTTTTATCCCCCGACTGATTGCTTCTTTGACAAGAATAATGGTACTTAATGATTGAATATTTCTTATTATATTTGTATAATAATTATTCATAAATTTAATTAATTTCCTTAAAATGTTTTATAATTTCCTTATAATATATTTTTAAATATTTTTTATCTTCCAAATGAAGACTAGGAGGTGAATTAATTTCCAAAACATAAGGATTTTGATCTTTGTCAAAAATAAAATCTATACTATAAATTACATTTTCGAATATTTTTAATTTATTTAATATTAAATCTATTTTTTTTTGTAATTTCACAGGAATCATATCAAGATCAATCATCGTCCTTTTCCCTCCTAGTGATACATTGGAGATCAAAGACTTTCCAATTGGTTCTCTTAAATAAATTATTATTGGCTTGTGCCCAATAAAAATAATTCTTAGATCATGAAAGCTTTTAGCTATCTTTTTGATACCAGAACTACTATCTATAAATTCCTGGATAACAATTGGATAACAATTGATTTTATTTTTGTTTAATATATTTTTTATTTCCTTTTTTTCTATTACAATAACATCCTTTCCTCCAAATCCTACATCTGGTTTCAGCACTATTTTTTTTGACTTTATAAGATCAATTTTTGTTATTAAGTCTTTTTTATTATATGCTAAAAAAGTTTTCGGCATAAAATCACTAAGCATTGTATATGTTAAGAACTTGCTTACAAAAATATAATTAAAAAATAAATCATTAACCATAGTAATACTTTCTGCTATTTGTTTCTTTTCTTTATTGTATTTACTCCCGCTATATACGCACAGATCAAAAACTATGTCTGGATATATATTATTTTCTTCTATCCATTTTTTATTCTTGTAAGTAAAAGCTTTTTTAAAAATACCTCCAGAACTGTATTTAATATGTGCTCGATAGAACTTTATACCTTTCTGAGCACCCATTTCATATAATAATTCATAATTTTTTCTTTTACTACTATCTTTTATTATATCACTGTCACTATATAAGATTAATACCTTTTTCATAATGATTATATAATCAATAAAAAGATTTATTTTAAAATATATTTATTTTTTTGTTCCTCCCAAATTTGTATCGCTACGTTTTTTATCTTGCTTATTTCTTTTTCATATGTATTACAATTTTTATAAATTCCTAGTCTGAGCAAGCTAGGTATTAATTCTGGGTCAACTTTTGAGAGATAAATATATTTATCAACACCAGCTTTTTTCATTCTTTTTGCTTCAATCTCACCTTTGAAATAACTTAGGTCTTTTGAAAAATACATTCCTTTCTTTCCATCATTTCTTGGATTAAAACCTCTAAAGATCCTTCTACAAGTTGATTCCGTTCTAAAGATAGCTTCTTTTTCACTAGTTTTTTCACTTTTACCATGTACTATTTCTTCTTTATATTTCAGATCATAGATATAATCAAAAATTTCAGCAAAATTATAGCCTTTTTTTGCTTTGTCCATCGCTAGAATAAAAAAAGGTAATGCTTTTATTTTGAAATCCGCTATACCTAGTATTTTTTCTCGAAGTTCTGTTTCATTTAATAAAGCAATTCCTTCATGGACTGTCTCCCAATTTCTACCTATAGACAAGCCTCTTAATTCTAGTTTGTCATTATAAAAATTAGATATTGCATGAGCTCCAATTTCGTGAGCTGTAAGCTCAAGAATTTTACGCATACATACTTTCCTGCCTTCAGGCACAAGAACAACGGGATGCTCATATCTAGAATCATTATAACGCACATCTATAGTTCTAAGGTTCTTAGTAATAATAACTTCAAATTTACTATCTTTTAATCCAGCTTTTTCTAAAGCAATTTCAAAATACTTCTTTATCTCTTTATCATTAAAATAAGTTTTTTCTAAAAATCCGATCTCTTTGATCTTCTTTTTAAATTTTTTTTGATAGTTTTTTGAATATTCTATTTTTTCTATATAACACTTTTCGGCACTTTTCACTAATTCTTCATCAATATCTCCATAAGCAATTTTAACATTATCAAAAGCCTTCTCTAAATTATTCCCTTTTAACTCTATGAGAATATTTATTTTTGCTATAAAATTTTCTATAACCTTGCAAATAATAATTTTAATGTCTTTATTCTTTTCTTTTACTGCTTTTCTTTCTATATTTTCCAACCTTCTAATATCTTCTTTTAATCTTTTTATACTTATTTCTTTTAATTTTGGATATGTAAAAGTAGGACAATATTTATTTTTTATATTTTTCCCTTCAGTCTTCCTTTTTTCTAAAAATAAATCTAATTCTTCTTTAAATGTTCTATTATCAGACCCACTAGGTTCAAAATAACTGTAAACCATTTCATAATTACTTCCAATCTTATCAATCTCAGCTAAATACTTAATCAATTTCTTTTTTTGATATAAATTAACCTTTTTAGATTTTGTTTCTCTCTCAGCCTTCTTAATTTCTAAAATAATATTTTTAATATTTTCTTCAATTTTCATAATCCTAAATTAATTTGAAACTAATCTCTTATGTTTTTTAAAAATAATTTATGTCCCAAAAGACGCTTTTGATCTTTTACTAGGGTCAACTAAAAATCTACCCAGACTTTTTCTGCCAATGATCACAGGAAACTCAAGATTGCTTCTGTCTGTGATGGACATTCTTGAAATAATTCTTACATCTGATAAGATTATATTCATCTTAATAACCAAACGATAAGATGTGCCATGACTTGATTTTATAATAACAGTATCAAAATTATCTCCCCATCTTGCAAGCTCATCTTTTATTCTCTCGTCTATGATCTCTTTTGTTGAAGCATTATCAATATCAATATTTTTTATTAATTCATCAAACTCATCTATAATTTCTGAATATCCAAGATCTTTTGCAAGAGATTTATCAATTGAAGATATATCTGCTCCTGTGTCAATTTTTGCCTTTAATTCCATTTCTTCTGGTTTAATCTCTTTTTTTTCTTCTGGTTTTTCTATATTTAATTTGCCATTTCCATTTTCTTTGTTCTCTTTGATTTCCTCAGTTTTGTGTTCAATCTTAATAGCTTCAATAATTCCCAAAACCTGCTTTCCAGAAATATCTTCAATTTCCTCCTCAACTTCTCCTCCAAACAAATCTTGAGCAACTCTAATTCCATGTAATTCGTTTTTGATCTTCAATCCACTTACTTTTTGCAATCTATATTTAAGCGGAGATAGATTAGCAATTTGAATTGAAAGTCCCGCATGAGCATTTATTTCCAGAACAACTGGACCACATTCACTGTCAATTGCAATATCAACACCAATATATCCTAGCTCTGAAACTTCCTGACATTTAATCGCTATTTCTAAGATTTCTCTCCAATAAGGAACTTTAATCCCGCTTAATTTTAATTTTGTATCTGGATGTTTTTCAATCAACTGATCATGCATTACTGCATTTGTTGTCACACCTGTGGCAATATCTATTCCCAATCCTATTCCACCCATATGCAAGTTTGCTTTCCCTTCAGATTCTCTTGTCGGCAAACGAAGCATTGCCATCACGGGAACATTGTTATAAACAATCACTCTAATATCAGGAATGCCTTTATAGGAATATGGCTTAAGAGTTTTCAAAAGTTGAATCCTTTCTTCAAAAAAAGCAATATCAGAAATTCCTGAGAAAGAATAGAATCCTTCAAAAATATCCATTATATGATCTTTTAGATCTTTTATAGTGACTTCTTTGCCTTCGGTCGAGATCCAGCTTTGATCTTTCTTTTGCCCAAATATCACTTTAATTCCTTTCCCGCCACCACCGCAATTCGGCTTTAAAACAAAACTTTTAGGCAAATTGTCCCATTTAAAGACTTCTAGTTCACGCCTGTTTCTGACAACGCTATAAACCCTTGGGACTGGCACATCAGCCTTAAAAAGCGCTTCCTTGCTTCGCAGTTTATTATTAGCAAGATGAACAGCTCCTTGAAGATTATTCGGTCTGATATAAGAAAGATTTCTGGCATTCATTCCCAGAAGTCCTTTACTATTTTTGATGAAAGTTAACATTTTGATAAATTAAAAAACACTTTCTTCTACCCAGCTTTAGCTGAGGGTTCGTGAGGTTTTAACCTCACGAGACTTAGCTCAATAAAATTATTTTTAAACTCAATTTTTTTAATATCATTTTTTTCGTGAGGTTAAAACCTCTTTGACCCTCAGCTAAAGCTGGGTAGAAATACAACGATTTCTATTTATCAACATTCTTTAAAACTTCTCTGAATCTTAAATATTCACTTAAACGAATTCCGGTCCATTTGCCTAAAAATATATTAATAACAAATAATAATAAAATATATTCTGGATGCTCAAGAACTAAGTTTCTAAATTGATCCCAAATTATAAAATAATAACCTGCAATTGAGATAATAAGCGTTTCAACAGAAAGAAATGCCGCTGTCCTAAATCCTTTTTCAACTTGAGCAGAAATAAATTTTTCTATAAGCGTTATTAAAATAAGAATAGGAAGGATAGAGGTTGAGGCAAGTCCGCTTTTATCCAGATATCCGCCAATTGCAAGTAATACCAATATCGCCAAGCTAATTACTGTCAAAACAATCGCCATTCTCGGCATATACAATAAACGAAAATTCTTCAAAACATACCGTACTGCTGTTCCAGTTAAAAAAATAACTATAAAAATAGCTATACCATATTTGATCCCAATCGCCCAAAATGCAAAAGTCAAAACAAGCGGTGTATAAATACCAAACGATTTAACACCAATTAACTGCCGAAAAGCAGCAATTAAAGTAGCAACAAAAGGAAGCACTAAAATTAGATATATTGTTTCTATACTCACGCCTTGAGAAGCAATGAGTTGGATTATGTCTGACATAAAAATAAGTTAAAAGTTAGAAAGTTAAAAGTTAGAAAGTTTATTAAGGAAAGAACGGTTTTACTCTGGAGTTATTTTCATTTTTAAAATAGCTTTTTTATTTTTTATCTTCAATTCTTGATTCAAACTTTACGCTACTTTCACAACAAACAGCAACAGCAAGCGCATCTGCAGCATCATCTGGTTTTGGTACCTCATCTAAGCCAAGAATCGACTTTACCATCTGTTGAACTTGCCTTTTCTCAGCGCGTCCATATCCTACCACTGCTTGCTTGACCTGTAAAGGAGTATATTCACATATTTTCAGCCCTTGATCTTTTCCAACAAATAAAATAACCCCTCTTGCCTGGCCGACAGTTATCACAGTTTTGCTATTCTTGAAAAAGAACAGCTCTTCAACAGCCATTATTTGGGGTTTATATTTCTTTATTATATTTTTTAATTCTTTTGCGATCAAATTCAATCTTTCAGGCATATCTAAATTTTTGTCAGTTTCTATACAACCGAAGCCTAAAACTTTTAATTTATTTTTTTGACTCTCAATTATTCCAAATCCAGTCGTTGCAGTCCCAGGATCAATACCAAGGATAATCATATAATAAATTTAAAAATAAATACTCTTTGAATTAATCTTCAAAATTTGAACTAACATCATTTACATCTTCCTGCTCGTCAAGAGCTTCAAAGAGTTTTTCTATTCTATTATGAATTTTTTCGTCTTCAATTTTTATAGTATTTTTTGCTTTCCATTCAAAGCCAACATCACCAATTATAATATCACTTTTTTCCAAACTTTCCTTTATTTTATATAAATCTTCTGGTTTCGTGTAAACTACAATAATTTGATTTTCTATATCCCCCCCTGATAAAGCCTGCCCTGAGCGAGAGTCGAATGGGGGGGGTTGGGGGGTTAGATCAAAATCTTCAGCTCCTAAGTCTATAATCATCATTTCAGCTTCTTCTTCACTTATTTGAAGATCTTTTTTATCAATTTCAATATATCCGAATCGGTCAAACATCCATTTCACACTTCCAGCTTCCCCTAATCTACCGCTATTTCTAGAAAGAATATGTTTTATCTCTGCAACTGTTCTATTTGTACTATCTGTAGTTCCTTCTATTATAAGAGCAATTCCTTCTGGACCATATGCTTCATAGAGAACTTCCTCAATCGCTCCGCCTTCTAGTTCTCCTGTTCCTTTTTTAATTGCTTTTTCAACATTATCAGCAGGCATATTCGCCTGTTTTGCTTTTTCAACCACAAATTTCAATGCTGGATTCATAGCAGGATCTCCACCATTTTTTGCCTCTAGCGTGATTTGCTTTGAAAGCTGAGAAAATATCTTTCCCTTCCTTATATCAGCAACTCCTTTTTGCCTTTTGATTTTTGACCACTTGTTATGTCCAGACATAAGATAAGTTAGAGAGTTAGATATTTAAACAAAAAAGAGTATCATTTAATAACACTCTAATTTATTTAAGTATAGCAGAAAAAGGTATTTTAGTCAATGAGATTTCCACTTTATCTGAAACTCAATTTCCTATTCATTTCTTCCTCTTTCGTGTTCAATATTAGACCTCTTGCGTAATTAATTTCGTTACGAAGTTTTCAGATTTTGAGACATAATTTTTTAAAAATTTTTGAAACCTAGCCTAAGCTAAGTTGAAAACATTTTTAGAAAATTTGGCCAAAATCTGAAAATTGCAGTAGAAAGTAATTACGCAAGAGGTCTAATAACAATCGCATTTTTAGGAACGCTAATTCTCTCATTAGCAATTTGAATAGAAAACTTTTTATCAGCTTCAAGCACATCAGCAAAACGACGAAGCTTCTTAACAAATTCCGATTTTGTATATACTTTTTCAATATCTCTAGTCATACTTTTTTTCATATTAGATTTTTAATTGATAGCCTTCTCTTGATTCAACATCTCTGAAACAAATGTTTTTATTTCTTTTTGCAAACAAATCTAAAATATTCAACTCTAATATATACGCTTTCTTTGATACCACCACAGATTTAATAATCAGATTTTGCCAACGCCACTTCGTTAAAATATTTATCTCTTCTTAAATTTATATCAACGGATTAAAAGATTAATTTTGATCAAACATAAATAAATTATTTAATTTTTAATAGTCCTTGTCTTTATGTAATTTATGCATTCATTTTTTACATTTAAATCACTAATATAATTACAAGCTTCTATGTCTCTATTGTTTTCCGCACATCTTTTATAGCATATATCTTTATTAATAAAATCATCTATATATTTACAAAAATTTAAATCATCATATTTTTCCATAAATCCCATAAAACAATAATCCCTTCCTTTTCCTTCTTCAATCCTATAGCACCAATCAATATCGGCGGTTTTTTCCCAACCATCCTTACTGCAAACTACAGGTCTTTGACTTGGCAACATTTCCGTGCAAATTTTATCATAACATTTTTCCTTCATTTCTTCATCTGTTATGCTACCACATAAATTCGCATCTTTTTGATTTTCAGCTTTTTTTATAAAACAGTAATTTTTTGTTTCTTCTTTCTCTAAGTTATCACAATTATAATTTTTTTCCACCATTAGATTCGGATGAATAAGACAATTGTCTCTATATCCAAAATAAATAATTTTATCGCATAAAGAAATATCATCACTTACAATTGCAACATCCAAACAGCAGACATCTTTTGTCTTCCAATTATTTATTTTGCGACAAACATCAGCTTCTTTTATCATAACAGCAATATTATGATAACACTCATCTTTTTTTTCACAACCGTTTATCTTATGACAAATATCAACTTTCTTCATTGCTATAGCCGTATTATAATAACACTCATCTTTTCGTTCGCAATCAGGCATAGCATCGCAAATTTCAGGATGACTATTAACATCATCTACACAATTTTTCTTTTTATTTAAATCAACAATATTAGCAGGATCCTTTATTTGAATATCGCTATAATTATTTTCACAAACATAATAGTCAACGCCAAACATAGCTCTTGCTGTTGCTAAATAACAATCCTGTTTAAAATTTTCATCAATTATTTTTTCGCAATCATCAAAATTTTTATTTGCAATGCTCTTTTCTAAAAAACATTCATCTTTAAGATAACCGTTTCTTAATTTATCACAATAAGTAAAATTATTTTCCGAACAATACACTGGTTTCTCAGCTACATCAGTGTGCTCTCCTAACCAAAGATTAGCGTTGTTCATGTACACACTAATACCAAACGCATTCCATTTTATATCCTTCCAAACGCCAATATTAATCATTGGCGCATGATGACCGGGGGAATTAATCCAACCACTAAGAGCCTCAACAGGAGTCATTAAATTTTGCATCCTATTTATAGATCCGATTGAACCTCCAATCGCATTTTCTCCTCCAGCCCATTTATAATCAGTTATTTCACTTGGCTTATTATTCATGCAATTTGCGTCTGAACTAGATGGATTATCAGGATTTTCATAACAACATCCACTCCAGCTACCTTTGTCTGACCAACTATGCCCAGTACATTGACCATGAATTGTTTTATTAACAATAACATCATGGGAATGAATTTTAGCTACATATGACAATGATCTGGATAAAGGTATAAACTGTAACCCATTGGATGCCCGATATTCATTAAATAATTTTTCAAATTCTCTTTCACGCTCGGTAATGCAATAGCTTCCATTAATATCAATATTAAAATATTCCTTGGCATTATAATCTTTTAAATCGTAATCAGGATTCTTGATATTAACATTTTGATTTTTAGGCATTTTATCGAGTATTGATATATCTGTTTTTTCACCTTGCAAATTGTTACGCAACGGATCAAGGCCCTCTACTATTTCCATATAGTCAGAATAACCATCGCCATCCGTATCGGGATTATCAATTGCTGTTTTATAATATTTTTCTTCAATATCACTGAGTCCATCACCGTCTGTATCAACATTAAATTTTTCAATCGCCGATTTCATTTCCGCTGTCAAATTGCCATCGCCGATAGGATTACGATTGTCGTGTATTTCAGTTAAATCAGAATATCCATCACCATCAGAATCTGCTTTTTCAAAATCTGTACCATATAATTTTTCCTCATAGTCTGATAATCCATCACCATCGGTGTCAATGGCGATATCTTCAGTCAGATTATATCTTTCTTCTTTATTGCTAAAAGAAAAATCGCCTTTCTTCCAATAAAAAATCCCGCCAGCGATTAAAATGATTGTGACTAAAATTATACCGCCAATAATAAATTGTTTTTTCTTAGATATATCAGGCACTGACTCATCTACATTTAATGAATTAAAAGATTTATTTTGATCAAACATAATATTATTTGTTATCAATTATAGCTTAATGGTTAAAATCTTCCTTAATGTTCATATACTCGCTTTTCTATTATTAATTTGATATCACGCTGTTATTGGAACCATATAACAGCTTTTACACGTTTCTTACCACTTTACGGCTATCGTCTTTATTTCAGGTTAAAATAATACCAAATTCTTATGTCCCACTGTTAGTTTAATGTCTCCGACTTGAACCTTTTCATTTCTTTTCATTTTGTTTGTGAATTATGGAAAAGTTATTTTTATAAAATAATTTAAAATTAATTATGACATCTTTCAAGGTAACTATCAAAAAATATTTAAAAAATAATCTAACAAAAATCAATCGCCTCTTCTTCGTCATTCGTCATCCCGCATTTTTTAAGTGCGTCAATATATCCCAAAAGTGCACTTCTTTCTGGATGATAATCTTCTGGATGATAATTAATAATATCTTCGCCTAAAGAATCAATTAATCCCTCTAAATCTTTTTTCGACATTTTTTCAATTTTCACGCTTGGGCAATATTCTTCAATCGCTTCCATAATACCAACCAACGCTTCTTCTCTATCAATTCGCAAAACCAACTCATCAGGATTAATGCCTTTTTGTTTTAATAATTTTTCAGCATTCATGTTTTAAAAATTAAATTTTAATATTTCAAATAAAAGTCACAGATACCAAAATAACCTTTTTCTTCAGAAAAATGATCTTCAACAAACCATGAGGTTGATGGAAATGCTTCTAATGGGCTTCTGCCACTAACAGATTCTCTTTTAATTAATTTAAAATTTAGATGAGAATCAGGTATTCCTTTACTATTGTCATATAATTTTTCTCTACCTTCTAAAATCATAAACAAAGATTTACTAAAAATATTTCCTATGGTAACCATATTGTCTTTTTTAAATATATCAAAATAAAAATCTCCTCTTTCTGTTTTTTGAAGGTATTTAGAAAATTCAAAAATAATTGTTACCCTAAAATCTGGTTCTAATTCATTATCGACTTGTCTTTTAAAATTAAAATTTGCTTTTCTTAAAATAAACTTTAGCAATCTTGGAGTCATATCATTATATTGACTAAAAGTAATTTCCAAAAAAGATACAACTTGACTTTTTTTATTTGGATCTTGAATAAATTCATCTTCAAACACCTCTTCAACAAAATTATTCAGTTTGATATTTGAAAAATCAAAATATTCTATAAAATTTAAACACTTTAGGAAAGAGTCTTTTTTAGTTTCAAATTTTTCATTAGCAATCGGAACTATAGCTACTAACTTTTTATCAATACTGACATTATCAAAAAATTGTTTCAGCGTTTCCAAAAAGAAAATTCCGGAATCACCAGACCTATCAATATCTTCAATTATTATAAAAATATCTTTTTCTTGCTTTTTTATAATTCCTTCTAAAATTTCCTGAATTTCAAAAACTCTTCTTGCTGGTGAAGTTTTGAAAAAATGATTAAAATTTTTGATTATTCCAGCTCCAGGATAAAACAAATTAATCCCGCTAGAAAGAACATTAATTAATGCTATTGTGCCATTTTTATTTTCACCATCAATTTTCTTGCGAGCTTCTTCAAAAATCTCTTTATCTATCTGTCTGGCAAACTCTAAAACAAATCCTTCCCATAAATCTTTCCTGTCAGGAAACTTCCATGCATCAAATTCAACCCATACTTCACTTTTCTTTTCCTTTATTCTTTTTTGTTTTACATTCTCTATTAAAGTGCTTTTTCCTGTACCAAATCCGCCAATAAAACCAAACGATCCCGATTTATCAATTGAATCAAGCAAACTTGAAAAAGAATCAATTTGCTCATCCGAATTAAATAAATCCCGAACTTTGGGAGTTTCCATTAATAATTTATCATTTTTTATAAAACTATTTTTCATACCGTAAAATAACAAAATTTAATTATTTTTATCTTTTAAAAATGTAATTATTTTATTAATTGTTTTATCAAAATTTTTTAATACATCGTGCTCCCAGACCCTTAAAACTTGCCAGCCTTCTTTTTTATAATGTCTGCTGACTTTTTTATCTCTTTATTTATTTCTCTCTATTTTCTCATTCCAATATTTTTTATTTGTTGCTGGTAAGCGACAATGCTTTTTGCAACCGTGCCAAAAACAGGAGTCAATAAAAATTACCGCTTTGTATTTTTTTAAAACTAAATCTGGTTTTCCGAAATAATTTGAGGGATTCTTTCTATATCTAAATCCAGCCTTCCAAATCGCTTTTCTAAATTCAACCTCAATTTTACTGTCTTTGCTTTTAATTTTAGACATTATTTCACTTCTTTTCTTTTTGGAAACTAAGACTTCCTTGTGGAGTAATCTCAACAGGTCCTTCACCAAAAATATTCATTGCTTCGTTTATTGACTCCAAGACCCACTTTTTGCTGTTTCCATCGTTTGAAATTACTAACATCCAATCAGCTGAAAATTTTCCTCTTCCTTTTAGTATATCAGAAACTATCAATATTTTATTGCTCTCAAAAAAATTAACGATTTTCCCAATAAAAATAAAATTCGTTTAGTTTTGCTAATTTTTCCTCGTACTCTCTTTGTGTAATATTCCCATTTAAAATATCAAGTTCTAATAAAAATAATTCCGCAATATTTTCAGTTCCATCTCCATCAAGCGGTTCATAATCGTCTTCATTCTCTTCAAAATTTTTATAAACCATATTTATTTTACCAGCAAATTCTGTCGCTAATTTTCGTATTGGCATTGTTATTTTTAAATTAATGTCCTCTTCTTTTTTAGTATTTGTCATAAATCTTTTATAATTTTAAATATTTGTATTCCAAGTTATTTGTTTTATTGTGGTTTCGATTCTGTTAAAATTCAATCTGCTATTTAACGGATTTTGAAAATAATCGTGAAAAGGAATTTCTTTAAAATTTTTAACAACAAACAAGAAATATCGCCCTCTTAATAATTGAGCGACAGAATATTCTTTATTTGTTAAAGCGATATTGCCACTTAAATTATTTAATCCTTTAACTTCCACTCCTAAAAATTCTTTATTTTCAGCATGAAGTTTAAAATCAAATCCACAACCATGTTTTGTTGTATCTTCAATTTGATAATTCTTAAATATCTTAATTTCAGCATAATTTTCTTTAAAATAATGCTCTGCCGCTTGACCTGTTATAAGCCGCTTAGCAAAAGAACTTTCTCTGCCTTCTTTTTTATCAACTTGCTCCATTAAAACATCTAATTCATGATTCTCGTAAATTATCTCTTTTAACAAATTTGAAAAACTTCTTATATCCAAATCCTTAAAAGAATTATAAATATTTTTGCAATACTGCCTTATTTCTCTTTTATGCCAACCCTGCCTTTTATTTGGAAAAACAGGATCAAATTCGTCTCTGTAATTTTTAACAGAAGCTGGCTTAACCTCTAAAGCAAGTCCAATAACATTAAATGCTTCCGTAAAATTATCAAAGCCAAGATACTTCAATCCTCTTTCGTTAAATTTTGACAAAAATAATCCTGCCAATATTGATTTTTCTCTAAGTGTAAGTTTTTGCATATTTATACTTTAAATTTTTCGCTTTCATTATCTTAACAAGCCCAAAAATTATTTGCCCTCTTTTATCGCACATTCCCTTTCTTTGTCCAATTACTGAAAAAGTCTGGCAGGGGAAACCAGCGATCATCAAATCAAAATCTGGCAAATTTTTAGGATTAATTTTCATTAAATCGCCGTGATTTTTTTCTTCCTCGCCAAAAAATAAGCGGTATGTTTTTTCAGCGTCCTTGTTTATTTCAGAAAAACCAACACATTGCATACCAGAATTTTCAAGACCAATTCGCCCACCGCCAATTCCAGCACAAAAATCAATAAATTTTAAATTATTATTTCTTGTTGGCATATTTTTTTAATATATTTATAATTTATATTAACTTGCTTTAATAATACAATCATTGTATTTTCAATTTATTCAAACGGTTAGTGATTTATAGATTTAGTTAGTCGTAATAGAAAATAGATTCTGAATCAAGTTCAGAATGACAAAAATCTGTCATTAAATTATCCAAACCCTTCACCGTCTCTGAAATAAGATGATCCTTCGCCCAACTTTTTTGACTCTCGTCTAAAATCTACCGAAGAGAATCTATTATTCATTTTGTTTCTGAATTTAACATAATTATTTTTTATTAGAAGAAATTTTTTTAATTTCATTATCAAAATCTGAGATATAATTTCTATCTTGAACAACTCTAAATTTATCATATTCACTTTCTGCCTTCAGTTTTGCTTCCAACATAGAAATTTTACCGTTATCTTTTAAGATTGGACGATTTGTTAATTCTAAAAACTGTATAAGGTATTTGTCCCAATCTTTCATATTCATAACCATTCCATTTTCTGCGCGATTTTCTGCAATATCAAGATATGAAGTAACTACTCTATTTAATTTATCAATATGCTTTTCATTTAAGTAATTTTTTGCGATACTTACATCTGATTTAAGAACCTTTCCCTTTGGAGCATTTTCCCAAATTTTAAGTCCCATATAAATTTTTTCTGCGTCTGCTTCTGTGTAAACTATTTCTGCAGCGGTCTTACCTGTAATTGCCCAATGCAATTTATTTTGAACGGTTGCAAAAAAATGTTTAGTGATTTCCGCCTGTGAGTCATAATCAGCAGAGAGCGCATAAATATCAGTAATTTTTTGATACAGCCTTCTCTCACTTAAACGAATTTCGCGTATCCTCTCAAGCAACTGATCAAAATAATCTTTCCCAAAATGCTTTATTTGCTTCAACCTTTCGTCATCCATTACGAAACCTTTGACGATATATTCCTCTAAAATATCATTAGCCCATTTACGAAATTCTATAGCGCGGTGAGAATTCACTCTGTAACCAACAGATAAAACGATTTTGAGATTATAATAGTTTGTATTATATGATTTCCCGTCTGTGGCAGTATGTGCAAATTTTGCACATACTGCATTTTTGTTTAATTCTCCTATTTCAAAAATATTTTTTAAATGTTTCGTAATTACAGATCTGTCAATTTCAAAAAGTTCTGCTATTGTCTTTTGCGTAAGCCACAACGAATCATTTTGAAAAAAAACATCAATATTCACTTTCCCATTTTCAGTTTGAAAAATAACAAAATTACTAAATTTTTCTAAATTGTTTTTTTTGATTATAGATTTTTTTTTATTATTATTCATAATTACTGAGTATAAGCATTAAAAGAAATATAATCTTTCACATACGCTGGTACAATTTGGCAATATCCGTTTAATGCTTTGTATTCTGGCATTGTAAAACCAGCATATTCTCACGGAAATCTCTGATTATTATTTTATTATTTTATTATTTTTTCTGCCATATATTTAACGCAAGTATACAAATTTGTATACTTCTATTGTATAAAATAACAAAACTTTGTAAAAATTTTAAAATTTTTCATTCATTATTGTAAAATAAGGCTTGCTTTTTATATTACTTAAAATTTTATTTTTTGTCGGCATATTTTTTTAGTATATTTATAACTTAGGAACCTCTGAAAAATGCAGTTTTTGTCATTCCCTTGAAGAAGGGAATCCAGGATTTAAGTCAAAAAATAAATTCTAAAGTAGAAATTTATTAGTTTATCAGAACTTCCCTTACACGTCTGGATGAGGTTCAACTTCGTGAAATATCACAGATTCAAAAAATATACGAGAAGTATTGTTTATTTAGATTTACTGGATTCCCGTCGGAGTTTATGCTGAATTTAGTTCAGTACGGGAATGACATCAATAGCAACAAGAAATCTATAAGTTTTATTAAACGCATTTGTTATTATTTTTAGATTCCTCAATCGCTACCGCTCATTTCGGAATGACAAAAATTACGTTTTTCAAATATTCTTTAAATCTCATTCAAAATCAGGAACAACCCCAACCACAATTCCTTGAATTAAAAAATCCCTGTCCAGAATGATTGGTTGGTGGATTTTGTTGGTGGATTTTGGTTTTAGTATGATCACACCGTTTGAGATCTGCAGTTCTTTTATTGTTGCTTCATCGTCAATTATAGCAACCACAATGTCGCCTGTCTTAGCTGATGGTTGTTGGCGGACTAATACCAAATCTCCGTCATTTATTTTTTTCTTATTCATTGAGCCTCCTCTGGCTCTTAATAAAAAATATTTGTGAGGTGACGGAGCCAATTTTACAGATATTGGTATCATCATTTCAAAATTTTCCTCAGCAAATATAGGAGTTCCACAGGCAATTTCACCAATAAGAGGAACCTTGATCGTCCTGGCTCTTGTAGAGCTACTATCTAGGTCTTTTATTAATTTTAATTTTCCGTTATCTTTGCGAGCTAAAAAACCTTTGTCTATTAATTGATTAATGATCACCGAAGCAGACCTCGGAGAACGATATCCCAAAGAAACCATCAACTCGCGAACAGACGGTGTCCGTCCTCTGCGGGCTAATGAATTTCTGATCTGGCAAATTGCCTCTGATTCTTTTTTTGATAATGTTTTGTTTTCCATATACACAAGTATACACTACGTATATTTTTATGTCAAATAACTATTTATTGAATAAATTTAAATATTTCTCCAAAACAAAAAATCTATTTCGTGAAAGTCTGGTCATTTCTTTTAAAATGCCAAGATCAACCAAAGATTTTAAGAGACGATTAGCACTATTAAAGCTAATGTTTAATTCTTTTTCTACATCTTTCACATTGATAATTGGACAAGAAAACATAACCAGAAGTAATTTTTGCGCATTTTTTGCGCGTGCACCCAAAATTATAATTTTAGAATCATATTTTTGACGTAAATCAACAATTTGTTTAAATGTATTAATACCGTCTTGTGCTGTTGCAATAACCCCATTTAAGAAAAATTTAACCCATTGCTCTAAATTGTTTGTCTTCCTAACCATCGTTAGCGAATCATAATAAGAAGCTCTATTTTTTTCAAAAAAAGCAGATAAATACAATGTTGGTTTTGTTAAAATTTGAGAATCTACTAATTGCAAAGTAATAAGTAAGCGCCCAAGTCTTCCATTTCCATCTAAAAATGGATGAATGGTTTCAAATTGATAGTGAATAATAGCTATTTTAATCAAAATAGGAACATCAATTTTTTTATTATGCCAAAATTTTTCCAAGTCACTTAGCAAATCAGCAACTTCTTTATTATTTGGTGGAATAAAAAAAGCGTCAGATAATGATGATCCTCCAATCCAGTTTTGGTTTTTGCGTAATTCTCCTGGAGTTTTATATTTTCCTCTCACGCTAGATAATAAAATTCTGTGAGTATCTTTTAAAAGACGCATTGATAGAGAAATAGTCTGTAAACTATCAACAGAATAATTTATCGCTTTAATATAATTTTGCACTTCGCTCCAATCATCTCTTTTTTCAGGATCTATCTCTTTTTTTGGCAAAATTACTTCATTAATTCCTGTCTGTGTTCCTTCAATCATATTTGATTTTGTTGCTTCTTTGGTAACATTCATCTGAATAAAAAAATCAACATCTGGCACAAGTTTTGAATAGGCGTTCAGCTCACCCAAAAAACGCATAGCTTCGCCATATAAAATATCAATCTTTTTGTCCTCCCATTCAAAATTCCGATTAATCAAAGATGGTACAAAACTTTTGTATTCAAGTTGCTGTTTGTATATCCCAGATTTAAAATTTTTCATAATTTTGACAATATAATTATTTATATCTCCATTTTATCAAGTTTTTGGAGATATGTAAATCTTTATCTCCATTTTATTAAAGTGCTATGAAATAAGAAAATTCTTACTTAAAATTTATTTCATCCCCAACATCAAGTCCCATCTCTTCTGCTGATCCTCCATTTATCTCTAGTACATATTTCGATTTTTCATTTGGAGTAAATAATTCACATTTTTCAATTTTACATGGCTGAGCATTTTCTTTTATAAAAATAATTTTATTATTTCCATCAATCCAAATTATATCCAAAGTGATCGAAGTATTTTTCATCCAAAAACTATGAACTTCTTCGTTTTCAAAAATAAAAAGCATCCCAACATCTGATGCTAAATATTCCCTGTTCATTAATCCTGTTTCCCTCTTTTGCATTGTGTCTGCGATCTCAATGTCAAAACAATTAGACTTAATACATATCTGAACAGGGATGAACTCTAAACCAATCCCTGCATTATTAATAACATTTTGAGAAAGTAAATAAAAACTAAAAATAATTATTGGCAATAGAATTATTATTTTATTTTTCCTTAAAATATTTAACATCAATTTGTAAGAATATTCTCAATTATTTCAAAATCCTTGCTTGATATACTACACTCTCCACGAACTTCCTGTATTAAATCCTCTAGCTCATATTTTGCAATTTGGAATTTAGACCCAGATGCTTTTTTCAACGCATTTGAAAATCTTTTGATCTTAGAATAATCAATTGGAAGTTCGCCTTTTTCTTTTGCATCTTTCAATGTTCTTTCAACTTGACTTAAGATAATGTTACTGGCCATATTTTTAGACTTAATTTGATTATTAAACTTGCAACAAATAATAATATTTTTAAGGACAGTCCTTTTTACCAATTATTTAAAACTCAAATTTGCTCTGTTGTTTGGAGATCAAATAGTTTAGCTTTATAAACTATTAAAAGGACTGTCCTTAATTTGCAGGAAAGTTCATATTATCCGATCTCAAAATCTTTATCCAAAATAATTTCTCCGATGATACTAAGCTCTTTGTCTGTGATCTTATCGGTTTTGTTGCGCATCATTTGTTTGAATAAAAACTCCATCTCTCTTTTGTTTATTTGTTTTCCAACCTTTGGAAAGTTTTCAATTTCCTCTTCAAGACTTCTTATAAAATATTTTATATCAGAAGAAGGAACATTAGGAAGATCTCCTTCTCTCTTAGCCTCTTTTAAAGCTTTTTCGATTAAGTCCATTTTGATGTGTCCGTTTGCGCTGTATAGTTTTTTCATAATTATTTGTTAGTTATTTATGTGCTTATTTTAATAATTAGAACGATTTAGACAAACTTATCTCAATTGGAGCAAATTTAAAATATTGTCATTCCGACTGGAATGAGTAAGGTACGAACGAATGGAACGGAGGAATCGCTCTAAGATTGGTATTCCTTTAATAAACGTTTTGTGATATTGAGTGGGTATTCTCTTGATGAATGTTTCGTGAAACTGAGAGGGATCCCTCAACTACACTTTGTCGCTAAAGCTCCAAAGCTCCGCTCGGGATGACAAATTCCTATCATCGCTCAAGATAACAAGAAATAATTTATCTATTTTTTATTCTCATTCTTCCCCAATCAAATAAGATCATTGCTATTATTAAAAAAAATAGAATATTCCAAAGTGATCTTGCATCAGTTGTATTTTTTAATATACTAGCAACGTTTTTGTTGCTTTGAAATAATGTCTCACTAAAAGTTGATGTTCCAAATGTTTTTGCAAGTTTTATATCATTTTGAAATCTTGGAAGAACTCTATATCCAAGAGAGGTCTTGCTTACTTGCCCTGTTATTGTGACCCAATTATTTTTTTTGATATCAGAAATAATTATTCCAGTGTCAGGTTTGATATAAATTTTTACTTTCCCATTTTCATCGCCTATATAAAATAGATTCTTACTAATTTCAAATACTTTCCCTTCTATAATAATTAAAGAGCCAACCAACTCGTCTGTTAGATCGCTTTGGAAAATTAGCTTTGGCTTTACTAAATTATCACGGCTTAATATAGTTATATATCCAGTACCATCTATGAGTATTCTTTTTTCACCTCCAATCTCTGATAGTCTTCCAATTAATTCAATTTCATCTCCAATACTAAACTTTTTGGATATTATCTCATAACTATGAACTTGAATCCCACTACCAGATAAATAGAAAGATCTATCTGAAAAAATCCCGACAGGCGTTGAAACAACACCAGAAATTTTTACTCTTGTATATTTATCAAAACTTTTTACTTCACTAATATTTGTTTTAACATAATCTAATTTATTATTATCATTTATATCATCAGATCTTTCTTGAGCACCTTTAACTTCTCCATTCTGCAAAACATTATTATTTTCAACAATATTATTGTTTCCAGGAGTAATTTTTTTATTCCAGTCCCAAGAATCGCTAGATACCCAATTATACGAATATCCTTCTTTTGATTTTTCATATTTTAGATTATCTACAACAGTTCCATCAGGCCATAGAATATTTACCTCGTCACCTGAGTTGTTTAGAACAATTTTTGTTTGGCTATTTTGAAAAACAACAAAATCTCGAGGTTTTATAATAATATCTTCTATTATCAAATATGGTTTACTTCCTTTATTTAATATATCATCTATTCGCCAACCTTTCAAATTAACTTTGCTATCAGAATTATTATAAATTTCTATCCATTCATAATTTTCTTCACGATTATCATTTCCAATAGGATTTGGATATATTTCAGATATAACGATCCTATCAGAATAATCATAGCTATCACTAACTACATCGTCTGCACCGCTATCTTTGTTATTTGTACTATTGATTTTATTGTCTATACCGCCTACTCCATTCTCCTGAGTGGAGCTTTTTTGCTTATCATTTTCTTCTGATCTAATTACATTTTTTCTCCCTGGCGTTGGTCTTAAAGTCAAAACCCAACTCTCATTTTTATCTTTTGCAAATGACTGATCCTCTTTCACTAGACCACTTACTGGTGTTTCATCTATAATATTATTTTTATTATCTCTCAGAATAACACCATCTCCTGAATTATTTAGAGTTATTCTTGTTTGATCGCTATAGAACACTTTATATTTTCCAACGTCTATTTTAGTTCCTTCTGGAATTATAAACTTTTTTACACTGCCCATTTTGTCTTCCAAAGCCCATCCTTCTAAATCAATTTTTATAGTATCATTATTATATATTTCAATAAATTCATTATCTCTATCGCTATCTTCTGGATTTGATAAAAACTCTGTAATAATTATTTTATTCCCCTCTCCAGATGGGTTGAGGTGTGTCTCACCAGAATCGTCTTGCTCACTATCATTAATTTCATCTTCCTGACTTGAATTATCGTCTTGTTGATCTTCTTGCATGATTACATTTTCTTTTTCTGGAGTTATCATTAAAGTCCAAATCCAATTTCCGCTTTTATTTAAAGAATAAGATTGTCCTTCTGGAGCTAAGTTGCTTAAGCTAGTTTCACTTATAACATTATCTTCGCTATTTCTTAAGAGTACGCCATCTCCATTATTATTTAAAGTTATCTTAGTTTCACTGCTGTAAAATACTCTATATTCATCAGCTCCTATTTTTGTCCCTTCTGGAATTATAAACTTTTTTATACTGCCCATTTTATCTTCCAGTGTCCAATTTTCCAAATCAATTTCTATATTTCCACTATTATATATTTCAATAAATTCATCCTCACTATCACTGCCTTTAGGATTTGGCAAAAACTCCGTAATAATTATTCTATTCCCCTCTTGAGAGGGGTTGGGGTGTGTTTTACTAGAATTTCCATTCTCCTCTTGCTCATTCTCACTATTTTGATCATTAACAACACTTGAGTTTTGCGGATTAGGAACTGTTTGCAAAACAAAATCAGCGCTATTGTTATCTGTATCTTTAACAATGCCATTTATTATTGTTCTTTCTAAACTTTGATCATTCTCTGGATTATTCATAACGACCTCGCTTTCAAAATCAACTGCGCTCCCCCATCCAAGTTTATCAATTAAAACGCCATTATTGTTATATAATAAAATCGTATTATCTTTTGCGAAAAAACTATTTGTCGTATATTCATCATCAAAAACAACTGCTCCCTTATAACAATCTTCATTGCCACCATCTCCGCAATTAGCTCGCGGAATAATTAAAAAGTATCCGTAAGCTGGAATTATACCCTCAATATTATTTAACACATTATTCTCTATTCCACTTTTTGTTTTTCTTTTCAAATCCCAATTTTCAAGATCTATTTCTTGGTCTATCGGATTATATAATTCTACAAACTCATCATAAACGCCATCTCCACTAATTTGAATTTCTGAAATTATAATATGATCAACATCACTTGCTAAAATATAATTGTTATACACAAAAAAACTTCCACAGAAAAAAATGGAAGTTATAAAAAGATAAGTTATTCTTATATTTCTGCTCATTATATAATTTCCTTAAAAATTATATTTCTACTTTCTTTAATAAATTACTCAGCTCTTGCCAATAATTTTTCGGAATTTACTCCGCTATAATCACCATAATAATCAGCCGCTTCTCGCAAATTTTTGGCTTCAGCTAATGCTTCAATCAAAAAGACACTTAACTCTCCTTTTTCAACATATAAAACTCTAATTGCTTCTCTCAAACAAAAATGGCTACGTTCCCGATAATTTTTATGATAAAGCAACGCTCTGGCAAAATGAAACATAGAATAATATGTTTGAACAATACACCAGCGATAATTTTCTTCAGCAAAACTTCTTTTGGCAGATTCTAAATCTTCCTCAGCTAATTTTATTTCTTTGGAAGACAAAGATCTTCCTTGAGAAAATTCTTTTATTTTATTTTTCTTTAAACATTCCTCAAAATGTCTGTTCATATAATTTAATTCCCTTTTTAACTTCTAAATAAAATTCAGGTTCTTTAATTTCCATTTCTCCCCATTCGCTTGGTGTTTTCACAACAGCGTTAATTAACAATTTTTTCCGCTCTTTTGTTATTATTTCTTTAGCTTCTTTACAGTTATTAGTTAAAACAAACAAATCAAGATCGCTCTCTAAAGATTGTTCTCCTCTAGAAGAAGAGCCAAACAAAATAACTTCCTTACTACGCCCCTTGATTCTTTCAACGGTTTTAAAAAGTTTATTTATAGCCAAAGCCATTCTTACTTGCCTAACCAAGGGATTATGAAGATTAATTTGAAAGAATTTCATATTTCCTCTCTGTTCCATAAAAATCATCTTTTCTTTTATCAAATTTTTTAAACTATTATGAGCACCACCTAATGAAATTTTTGCTTTTTCAGATATTTCTTTAGTAAAAAACTGCCGACTTGGATAATCCGCCAAAAGATTAATTACTTTTTTATTATTTTCTGTCATCCTAGTTGTGATTTATACTCATTTATTAATATAATTTTGTATAATACGCCGCAAGCTTGTATCAAAAATCAACTAGTTTTAAATAAAGATAAATATTATCTTA
>JAGLIM010000004.1 GCA_023142995.1 Minisyncoccota bacterium
TGAATAATATCAATGAAAGTGCTCCAAATTATATTATAGTTTACGGAAATAAAGTAGCATTTATATCAATTGATCAAAATGACGAACCACAAGGTATAATCATTGAAGATAAAGCAACTAGTCAAATGCAAAAAGTTATTTTTAAATATTTGTGGGAGAGTATTAAATAATTTATAGATCATATGAGTAAATTTAAACTAAATGATGTAAACCTTTTGATCTTTGATTTTGATGGAACATTGTGTCTTTCGGATGAAGCTATTCTAAAAGTTCTCAAAAAAGCTTTTTCTGAGAATGATATTGATGTTGCAGTTGATAGAAATAAGATAATAAGCAATGCGGGAAAACCAGCTGAACAATTTTATAAAAGTATTTTAGGATCAGAATATTTTCATTTGTGGAGAAAGTTGTCAGATAAATATGATTCCACAATTCCGCAATTTGAAACAATTATTCCTGGTGTTAAAGAAACATTAAAAGACCTTAGAGACAGAAAATATAATCTTGCTTTGTATAGTAATTGTGAAGTTACGTATTTTAATAGCATTTTTCACTTTCTTAAGATCAAAGACTATTTTGATTATACGGAATGTGTCGGGGAAAATAATTTGACCAAAATAGATTTGGTTGATAAAATCATTAGTAAATTTCCAAATTCAAAATCTGCTATTATAGGAGATAGAATACAAGACATAGAAGCTGCAAAAGCAAATAATATTCTATCAGTAGGTGCTTTGTATGGGTATGGAAAAGATGAAGCAGAGAAAGCAGATTTTACTATAGATAAATTCTCTGATTTGTTGGATATTTTTAAAATAGTAACATAGGATAATATATTTAAAATGACAAAAATAAAATAAACCAATAACAAACAAAATTATGTGTGGAATAGCAGGATATATTGGAAAAAATCAAGCATCTGGTTTTTTGTTGGATGCTTTGAAAAGATTAGAATATCGGGGATATGATTCTACTGGGATAGCTGTTTTGGGTAAGGAAAATACTTTAAATTATGTACGATCAGTTGGCAAAATAAATGCGTTAGAAGAGAAAATGAAAGAAAGACAATCAGACGGTTGTATCGGAATAGCGCATACCAGATGGGCAACTCATGGATATCCTTCAGAAGCTAATGCTCATCCACACAGTGATTGCAATGAAAATATATTTGTTGTTCATAATGGAATAATTGAAAATTATAAAATATTAAAAAAAGAGCTGATTAAAAACGGGCATAAGTTTGAATCAGACACTGACACGGAAGTAATTGCGCATTTAATAGAAGAACATTTTAAAAATAGTCTTGAAGAGACTATGCTAAATGTATTGAAATTTATTGAAGGTGCTTACGCTTTGGCTGTGATCTCTAAAGATGATCCAGAAAAGATTGTTGTGGCAAAGAAAAGCAGTCCACTTGTAATTTGTATCGGGAAAAACGAGAATTTTATTGCTTCTGATTCTTCAGCTATAGCAGGATATGCTGATAAAGTTATTTATCTTGATGATGATGAATTAGGTGTTGTTACAAAAGATGACTATAAAATTATTTCTATCACTAGCAATAATAAAGTGCAGAAAAATTGTTGTAAAATGGATTTAGATGTCGCTAAGGTACAAAAAGGAGAGTATGAACATTTTTTATTGAAAGAAATATTTGAAATTCCAGAAGTAATAAAAAATTCAACAAGAGGAAGGATGATCCCAGATCAAGGATTGGTGAAATTAGGAGGACTAGAAGTTTTAGATCAAAGCAAATTAAGAAATATAAACAGAATTATTATAATTGCTTGTGGAACAGCAAGTTTTGCGGGACTTGTTGGTGAGTATATGCTGGAAGAATATGCTGGCATTCCTGTTGAAGTGGAGCTTGGCAGTGAATTCAGATACAGAAAGCCGATCATAGATTCTAAAACAGCCGTTATTGCTGTGAGCCAATCAGGAGAAACAGCTGATACTTTGGCCTCGCTTTCAGAGGCAAAAAGAAAAGGGGCTTTAACATTGGGAATTGTAAATACTGTTGGAAGTACTATCGCCAGAGAAACAGATGCTGGAGTTTATAATCATGCTGGTCCAGAAATTTCCGTGGCTTCAACAAAAGCTTTTATTTCTCAAATAACAGTTCTTGCGCTTCTTACTGTTTATTTAGGAAGAATAAGAGATATGTCGCTTGTTACTGGTAAACGTATTACTGAGGAAATTGATGAATTGCCTTGTTTGATCGAAAAAGTTTTAGAAAATGATAAACAGATCAGAGATTTGGCTAAGAAATATTCCAAGTATAAGAATCTTCTTTTTATGGGTAGAAAATATAATTATCCAATTGCTGAAGAGGGTGCTTTAAAGTTAAAAGAAGTTGCTTATCATATTCACGCAGAAGGATATGCTGGTGGAGAAATGAAACATGGTCCAATTGCAATGATCGATGAGAATTTTCCTTCTATCTTTATTGTTCCCAGTGACAGTGTCTATGAAAAGAATTGGAGTAATATGGAAGAGGTAAAAGCAAGAAGAGGAAAGATTATCGCAATTGCTACAGAGGGAAATGAGGAAATAAAAGATATAGCTGATGATGTTATCTATATTCCTAAAACCCTTGAAATATTAACACCTATTTTAGCTGCGATTCCTTTACATTTATTTGCGGCTTATATGGGAATAGAATTGGGACTTGATATTGATAGACCAAGGAATCTGGCAAAGAGTGTAACGGTGGAGTAAATCATTTTAACATTTTAACATATAAACATTTTAACAGGTGAAAACAATATTTCTTGTTTTTTAATTAGAATATGAGATTTTTAGAACTACAAAAATTTAATGGCAAAAAGCCATTTTTTTTGATTTGTTATTTATCTAATTTCTCAATATCTCTTTTTTATTTTAAAAATATCACAATACGAAATCTTGACATAATCTTATTTTTATGTATAATGTGAGGTTGGGAGTTGTTATTTAATAGACACATATTTATATTTCTAATATATAGTAAAGACATATAATTCAATGGAGGAAATGTAATGAAATTGAAAGATGTAGAGAAAAAAGCTTTACGGATGGCAAGAATTATTCATAATAATTTCGAACAAAGTGACATCGGAATTATTGGAGGTACAGTAAGGAAAGAGACGAGCGAAGGAAATGATTTCATTAGAATGTCAGATAGATGTTTGATTAGCAGAGAAGGGCTTTGCAATCTTAATCGTCACAGAGACCTTCAACCTTTATTGCTTGATGAGTACGATATATCTTATCGTTTATCTGTGGAGACATTAATAAAGAAATTTCCGTATATTTCTTACGCAAGTGGACTAGCAATAGCTAATCCTGTTGTGAGACTATTAATGTACAACATTGCGATTGATGATGTATATGATTGCACTCTTAATGATCTGAAAGATAAGCCCAGACTACCTGTAGTTAATTGGGTAGAATCAGAGACTGTATCAGAAATGTATTCAATTAGTCTTGAGGACTTTCGTGCTCAAGAAAAAAAACCTAATTGGTGTCTGCGACTGTCCGATATGGCTGAAGAATGTGATTATTTCGCCAGATCCAAAGATGGATATTATGTTAAATTATCATCTGATAAAATAGCTCAATATTTATCACCAACTATGTCTTCTTATGCGCATGGCATAGAATGGGATATAGACTTTGCAATATTAACTGTTACCGCAAATCCTCTAAATCCCAAGAAGAAGATTGTAGCTGCTGGAGGAAATCACTGGTTAGGAACATTAGCTGCAAATGCTCTTATTAATCTTGTTAAAAAGATTCCACAGAAAGGAATATCCTTTCGAAATACAATGGAATCAATGGCTTGGTTAGGAGAGGTTGTAGAAAAAGAAGAGCTTGAAAATTTTCAAGCAATATTCCGAGTGACAGATGATTTTACTCTTGATGGTAATCATGAGATCAATGTCTACGTTACCGGAGTATTTTCCCTTCCAACTTAAAGTTAGGGTTTATATATTTTAAAAATATAGACCCTAACATATTTTTTCTCTTAGGCGTTTTTTGAATAAAATATTTTTATTCAAAAAACGCCCCGGAGGAATTTCTCCTGAGGGATATTCAAACAAAAGAGAGGTTAAAGGAATTTTAAAAAGAAGAAATGAATAGTGGAGTAGAAGATAAAGCCATGATGATGGCGAAGGAACTGAATAGGTTTTTCCAACAATCAAATGTGATTGGGATTGTTGGAGGAACGCAGAGGACAGAGAAGGTTACAGAAGAGCAAAGAGATCAGGTGCTATCTCCGATTGACGCTTGTCTACTTGGAGATCTTGGATTCTGCAATATCCACAAAAATTCTGAATTGGATAGAATTGATATTCGGACTTTCAACGCGATCTATGAATCGTCAGGAAGTGAGCTTGAAAAAGCAATGGCGAATACAGATATCTACGAGAGCGGAGGGTCTATTGCTAATGAAGCATGTGCTTCAACAATGGCAAGAATTCCAACCAAATATATCAACTATGTGACTATCGCAGATTTGATAGAAAGTTCTTCCGTTCCTGTAACTTTCGACATTGCACCATTAGAAGTGCAGTCTGGTGACTATGAGAAATCTCGTGAAGAGTTTCGCAAAGGTTCTGGAAGGAATTGGATTCTTCAAGTCGTGAATTTTCAAGAGAGATATTTTGTTCCAACAAATGAAGGATACAAACAGTTGGATCCTGAAAAAGTTGAACAATATGTCAAGGCATGGACTCCTGACGCTAATGGGATTGATTTTTTGGTTGACTATGGCGCTCTTGCTATGGTGCCTAATCCAGTCTCACCAGAATATGATGTTCTCGGTTGCTGGGGATGTCATAGATGGGGAACGTTAGCATGGAATGCTGCCATGATGATGGCAGAAGAAATGCCGGGGATAAAAGTCAGAGGAATTAATGAAACTTTGGCGTTTATGTACGACGTGATCAAAGGAGAATCACTTCAACACTATGAAGTGATTGCGACGGTGTTAAATAGACCACCAGCTCCAGGTAGAGACTATCGTGAATTGACGATAGCACCTGTAGGGATTTTTGAGGTTCTGTCGTAGTAATGACGAGGGAGCGAATTCTCCCTCAAAAGTTACTGGAGGAAAAGTATGAATAAATATCAAATTCAGGATTTGTTTTTTGCAGTCATTCTAGCATCTCTAAGTGTTATACTATTGGGAACAGTAGCAGAAATAATAGGATTTATGCCAAATTTATTGGCATACATTTCAATGTTTTTATTTACGTTTGTGGCATGGTATATTAGAAAAAGACATAGAGAGTCTTATACCGTGTTGGTATCTAGTTTGGAGGAGAAGAATTAGATTCAAAGAAGTGGAAGGTATAAATGATATTAAAAACTTTATTCGCAAAGACGGTCGAGTAGATCTTCTAAGGGATTTTGAAGAGATAGAAGAGTATCTCAAGAAAAGTTCTTCAGAAAGCTTTCGTTAAAACATCAGCGAGAAATAATTCTAGATGATATAATCATCAAAAGCTAGAATTGTTTCCCGCTATTTTTTTATAGAAATTATTTAAATATATCAATACGATTGTAAGATTGTTAATAGTTGGTATAGCGATTGTATTGCTATATTCAGTAACGCAATTCGTTATAGAAACACAAGAAAGTGTGGCAGAGTATGGATATATAGGATATATTCCAGCTCTTGTTGGAGGAGCATTTTCTTTGTATATTGCCATTTTCTTTTTGAAAGCGGTATACAGTAAAAATTTTAAAGCAGTTTTATAGGAAGAAGTAATTCTTCCTTCCTTCCTTTTAAAAAACATTTCATAATACAATAAACTTTTAATATTTTTCGACCTTGTGGAGAGATTTACTGCGTGGAGTTCTCCATAAAGTCGAACAATATTATCGTGTTTATACCGAAAAAGAGAATATGAAGTAAAGAACCCTTGTGATTTAATAATTTTTTCTAAAACTACAAAAAGCTCCAGTCAGAAGACTGGAGCTAATAATCAAAACGAATTATAATAGATCACTATCAATTACAAATCCACTCTCTTGATTTCTGCGCCTAATTTTTTTAATTTCTCATCTATCTTTTCGTATCCACGATCAATTTGCTCAACTCCATAAATTTCACTTTCTCCTTTGGCTATTAAAGCAGCAATAATTAAAGATGCGCCAGCGCGAATGTCCATTCCAGTGATCTTATTTGCTTTGAGTGGTGTTGGTCCGAAAATAAAGGCACGATGAGGATCAGCAATCTCCACATCTGCTCCCATTTTTTTTAATTCTTTAAGATGTCCTAAACGAGATTCATAGAGAGGATCATGAACTAGACTTTTTCCTTTTGCTTGAGTAAGCAGCACTGACACCATTGGCTGTAAGTCTGTTGGGAAACCAGGAAATGGCAGAGATTGAATCTTAGTTGCCTGAAGATCTGGACTTGGTTTAATAATCACGCTATCTGATCTTATTTCAAGATTAACTCCGATTTCTTTTAATTTCTCTAGAAATAGTTCCAGATGTTTGATTATAACATTTTTAATCTCTATCTCACTTTGAGTAACAGCTGCTAGAACAATAAAAGTTCCTGCTTCCAGAGGATCTGAAATGACAGAATGTTTAACTCCTTGAAGCTGTTTTTGACCTTTTATTGTGATTGTGTGAGTTCCAACTCCTTCAATTTTCAGTCCCATTTCTTTCAAAATATTACCAGTGTCTTGAACTTGTGGCTCAGCTGCTGCCGTTTTGATAATGGTCGTTCCAGAAACTAAACTAGCTGCCATCATTAAATTTTCTGTTGCGGTAACGGAGAATTCATTCAGAATAACTTCTTTCCCTTGAAGGTTTTTGGAGTCGAAATAATAAAAATTATCTTTCTCATAGATCTTCGCTCCCAGTTTTCTTAAAGCTTCAAGATGTGAGTCAATCGGTCTTAGTCCGATTTTGTCTCCTCCTGGATGGGGGATTTTAAACTTTTTAAATCGCGCCAAAAGAGGTCCAATTAAAAGAACTGAGATTCTCATTTTTTCAACAGTAGAATAGTCCATTTTCTCAGGATCAACTTGCGCGCCAGCTTTAATTCTTATCTTTTTTTCTCCGATCCACTCAACTTCAACACCAATACTTTCTAGAACTTTGATCAAGTTAAAAACATCAGTCACTAGCGGTAAGTTATCAATGATACATTCTTCCTTAGTAAGAAGTGTTGCTGCTAAAATAGGACCAGCAGCATTTTTATACCCACCAATTTTAACAATTCCTTTGAGCGGTTTTCTGCCGTTGATAATAAATTTTTGCATATTTATATTTTAATTTCTACCCAGCTTTAGCTGAGGGTCCGTGAGGTTTTAACCTCACGGATAAAAGCACTTTTTTATCTTTCCAATATTTCTTATTTAATGATATAATAAATTTAAATTAGTAGCAAGGATAAGTCATTTTAACATTTTAACATTTTAACATATAAACATTTTAACAAATATAATCTTATGAAGATATTGCTAACTGGAGGTGGAACTGGGGGACATTTAATTCCTTTACTCGGAGTTGTTTCTGAGTTGAAGAAAATATCTCTTGAAAAAAAAGGGAGAGAACTAGAGTTCTTACTTATTACTCCTGCTAGTGGTTTTAATAAAAATATTTCTGATGCTGGGATTGAAATTAAAACAATTAAGGCGGGCAAATTGCGCCGTTATTTTTCATGGGAAAATTTCAAGGATATTTTGAAGATTCCAGTTGGCGTGGTTCAGTCTCTTTATTATGTTTATAGATTTAAACCAGCTGTTGTTTTTAGTAAGGGTGGTTTTGCCAGTGTTCCGCCGATAATTGCTTCTTGGATATTGAGAGTTCCAATTATAACTCATGAATCAGATATTGTTCCAGGATTGGCTAATCGCATTATCGCTCGTTTTGCTTCTAAAACCCTTATCTCATTTTCTGCTGCCGAAAAGTATTTTGATAAAAATAAAGTTGTTTTAACTGGTAATCCGATTAGATCTGATATTACAGAAGGCAACATAGAAAATGCTCTTAAATTTTTTAAATTATCTTCGGATCTACCGACTGTTTTAATTTTTGGTGGAAGTCAGGGAGCACAGAAAATAAATGAATTTGTTTTAGAAATTCTGCAAGAGTTAGTTGGAAAATGTCAAATTATTCATCAATGCGGAGACAAAAATTATAAAGAAATAAAATCTAGAGTTCACTGTTTAGAGCATAAAGATTCTAGTTCAAACGAAACAAATTCTTACACTCTAAAGAGTGAACTCAAAAGAAGATATAGACTTTATCCTTTTATAAACGACGAAATGAAAGACGCTTACGCAATCGCTGATATAGTGATCAGTCGTGCTGGAGCAAATAGCTTGGCAGAAATTGTTGCCCTACAAAAACCAAATATTTTAATTCCTCTTTCAACTTCTGCTAATAAGCATCAAGATGAAAACGCAAAATTCTTTGCTGAAAAAAACGCTTCTTTAATAATTGACGAAACTGTTAATAATTCACAAGACCTAGCCGACGCTATTTTCAAATTATTAGACGATAAAAGCTTTCAAACTCAAATGAAGCAAAATCTTTCAAAAATAGCATCTCCACAAGACGCTTCTCATAAGATTGCGGGGGAGATAGTCAATATATAAACATTTAAATATACGAATCTATGATTTTAAATCAGGAAATTCATAAAATGCTTGTTGAGGCATTACAATGAAAAATTACAGGCAGAATGTTTATTGACAGATTAGATTTTTGGAATTATGATTTAAGAAGTCATAAAAAGACTAAATAAACGAGGTGAAACAGATGGAAGAATTAGTGGATCTTGCTCATAATTTAGCAAGAATTAAGAAGATCGTTCATAAAAGGAGACTTTTGAGTGAAGATTCTTTTATGGAATTGGCAGAGGAAGTTGCTTCTCATTTGACACTTGAGGTAGAAGACTGGCTTCGAGATGATTCAGGAAAGCAAATCTGTCCAAGTTTGGTTGGATCTCTGGTTCTCAGTGAAAGAGGAGAGAATAAAGAAATCATAAGAACTGGGATTGTCAGTATCCATCCTGCATTTGCAGGATCTCAGATCGTGGTAGCAGATAAAAATGGGTGCTGCCTTTACAAAAAAGGAATGCTTCTCCCAGTTACTTCTGTAAATGGGATGATTGCTAACAACAGCAAAGCACTGATAGAATTCCGTGTTTTTGGGCAAAAACCAACTTCACACTGGTCGTGGATGAATTCAGTTATAGGAAATCTGAATACAGCAGGGATACGAACCGGGAACATGATGGGACATTCTTTTGTTGTTCAAGATTTCTTTTCTCGTCATATAGAGAAAGATGGAGAAATTGAGATCATTCCTTCTCGGGTAGTGCTATCAGAGCCATTCTCAAACAGACCAACAAAAGATGCAGATATATTTACGCTTTTTGCTTTAAACGCAGGATTGCCAGTTGAACAACAATTTTGCATAAGCGATATGTCTGGTCAAGGAGGCTTGTTAAGAAATGGGAAGGTAAAGAGGATCGAAAGCTGTAGTTTGCCTCATTGTACGACGAGTTGGATTGCAGGTCCTAATGAAGAAGTGCTTCTCAGAGTTCTGCCACTTATAAAGGAAGCGGTAAACAAAGCTCCAAAAGAATGGCAAAAATTGCCAGAAAATGACTCTTCAAGAAGAAAGATTGAGAAACTAATTGAAGATCTCAGTCACTTCCAATCTGAGTCCTAAGCAGAGGAAATTTTACCTCTGCGTTTTTTTTAATCCGCAAACCTTGACATATTTTTTAGATATGCTATGATATTTTGTTGTGCAATAAGGAAGAAGCTCTTTTAAAATTCACTATTTCTTAGAGACAGAAATCTGGTTGTTGATTTTTAACAAATAGGTTCCTGTCTCTAAAGAGACAAACTTTTTGCAAGGATAATTAAATTAGGAGGGAAAATAAAAAATGAAAACCGTAGATTATATTGCAATTGCAATAATGATAATTACGATTATAGCTGTTGTGATTATTGTGACTACACCTCAAGAGATTAGGATTCCACAGGAAGAGAGTGTGATAGTTTCAATAAGAACTGACATAGAAGACAATACTGAGAATGATTTTTTCTATCCAGAGGAGATATTTGGAGAGCGATCAAATACAATGATAATTTTCAATATTACTCAATTTATTGAAATGATCCCTTCAGATAAAATAGTATATGTGACTTTCGAAACTGGAGACACAAGAATTGTATTCGGAGAAATTGTTCATCGGCACATGTTCACAAAAAAATATTGGATATTCAATGAACATGGAGAAGGGTTTATAACTTATAAAGAGGACTATCAGTACCAAAACAATGGGAAAGCGTTTTGGGTTGGGGAGCACGATATGAAATCAGTAACATTTGAATGGACTGATAAATATCAAGTGGAATATGAAAATGAGGATAGAAGGGGCATATATTCCTTCCTTGTCTTTTTCGTTGGATTACTTATTGCTGAAGTAATTAGGGGAGAGACAGAAGAAGAAAAGAAAAAGAGAAAAAGAATGGGCATATGAGAACCGAATAAAACTCTTCAGTTCTCGCCCTGTTTTTTTTGACTAAAATTCAATAATAAAAAAATTTGTACACAATAAACTACAATCCTTGACAGATTTTTTAGATGTGCTATGATGTTTTGTTGTGCAATAAGAAAGAAGCTCTTTTAAAATTTATTATTTCTTAGAGACAGAAATCTGGTTGTTGATTTTTAACAAATAGGTTCCTGTCTCTAAAGAGACAAACTTTTTGCAAGGATAATATTTCTGTGGGAAGGAAGTAGAAAAAATAGGAGGAAAAAGTATGAAAGCAAAAATAACTAAGCTTTTTAGAAGGATTTTTGGTTCAAAGTTAGAACTGATTTTTTCTAAAGACTATGAGAGAATTTATGATTTTCTTGATTTTGTTCCTTGTACCAAGGAAATAGTAATTGCGTATAGCTATCGTGGTATGAATGAACGTAGCCCTGCATTAGTGTTAGCTTTTCTAGACCAAGAAAGTGGAGAAAAAGTTTTTTCTGTTATAGATATTGGGAGGTATGGCAATGTTGGAAATTTCTGTTTCAGCCTTTCTGGCGAACAGGTAATGTTCGTGAGAGATGGCTACTACTTGAAGATTATAGACAAAGAAAAAGGAGAGGTCTTTTGTGAAAATTTTGGAAAAGCAATTAGTTCTCTATGCTTTAGTCCTTCTGAAAAAGAAATAATGTTCGTAGAATATTATTTTGGGAAAAGAGATGGAAAACTAATAATTTTAGATAGAGGAACCAAAGAAGAAATCTTTTCTATGACTTTTGAAGCATCTGATTGTTCTCCGAGCTTTAGTCCTTCTGGAAGGGAAATTATGCTTCCAAAAGGTAATCACAACTTGACGGTTTTAGACCGAGAAACTATGGAAGTAATCTTTTCCAAAAATTTTGAAGAGTGGATTGGTCTTCTAAGTTTCAGCCCGTCTGGTGAAAGAATTATGCTCTCCAAATATCAGAGAGTGTTAACGGTTTTGGACTCAAAAACTGGAAAAGAAATTTTTTCCAAAGAGTTTAAAGAGCGAATCTTTTCCCTAAGTTTTAGTCCTTCTGGTAAAAGAATTATGCTCAAGGAGGGCAGTAATAAGCTGAGAATTTTAAATTCTGACACTGGAAAAGAAATTCTTTCTAAGAATATTGAAGGTGTTAATAACTCTATTTTTGGAATGTCGGATAAAGTAATAATAATCCGCAAAAGTAGAGATGTAGTAGAGTCTTACAAAATTAAAATATAAAATGGGCGAATTAAGAACTCTTCAGTTCTCGCCCTGTTTTTTTTGACTAAAAATGGAATAATAAAAAAATTTGAATCCGCAAACCTTGACATATTTTTTAGATACGCTATGATGTCTTGTTGTTCTTTCACAGTATAAATTATAAGCAGTTGAACATTGAACGCTAAAAATCTTTGTTTAATGTTTGATATTTAGCTGTTTATAATAGGAGGAAAATATTATGAGATTTTGTTTTTGGAAGAAAGATAAATTAAAGAATAAGTTAAGGAAGACTGATGAAGGAATTGAAGAAATAAAAAAAACAGATAAAAAAGTTATGGAAGAAATTGAAGAAATAAAGAAGAAGAGGAAGAAGGAGGAATCGGATGAATGGTGGAAAGAATATGAAAAAGAAAAGCAGATAATCAGGGAGGATGTCCAAGTAGTTATAGAAGAATTAGAGACATTATCTGTTCGTTGTCTTAAGGCAACAAAGAAAGGAAAGGATTCGATAAGAATAATGAAACTGAAAAGGAGACATCTCTCAGATAGCAACTATAGTTTTAAGAAGTTGTCCTATCATTATTCACATGACTGGCTAGGATCTTATTCTGAGTATATTAATAACTCGGATATAATAAATCTAATCTTTATGCTTGAAGGAAAGGGATTCCAGGTCTTTATAGAAATGGAAGAGTATTATCATAAAAGTGTAGATATAGATGAGCTAAAAGATTCATCTATAGAGTGGTTCAATCCAAATGCTTATTTATCTATCAGACTGTAAACTGATAGATGCGGAAGGTGTTTTATTTATCGTAATATATGATGCACCTCCGCTTTTTTTTGACTAAAATCAAATAATATAGTATTCTGTAAGTAAAGATAGACTTATCTTGTTTTAATTGTAATTCAAAAAAATGAAATTTGCTGTAGAAAATGAAATAAATGAAATTCCAAAGGTTCTCAGAAAAAGAAGAAAAACTTCTTTGAAGAAATTTTCTTCTCTTTTAAAAGAGCCGATTTTAATTACGGGTATTTCAAGTAGCATTGATTTTCCTGGTTGGGGCGTGGAAAAGCTAACTGACAAAATGGGTATTAATGTAAAAATTCGTTATACCAGTGAAGTCTCTGATCTATCAGCAAATACGGTCATTGCTCTAAGTTTTTCTGGAGAGACTGAAGAAGCTATTCAGGTTCTTAAGAAAAGCAAGGCAAAGATCAAAATAGCAATTACTGGCAACAAAAATTCAACTATCACGAAATATGCTACACATGTGATTCCAATGATCTGTGGAGAACAAATTTCAGATATAGCAACAAAAACAGTAGTGGAAGAATTTTATATTATCAATCAGTTAATTCTGGAACAGTTTGGAAAATATGAACCAATTAAAGATAAAGAAATTAAACAGATCATGCACAATTTAAAGTTAGGATTTTCCAGAGAGATCATTAATAAATTTGTATCTGCGAAAAGAGTAGTTATTATTGGTTCTCGAGGGCTATCTGAAGAAACGGAAACCAAATTTCAAGAATTAACTAAAACTCAAGCTGAGGCTATTTTGGGTCCAATAATTTTTTATAGCGCTGTTGAAGTTTTGACTCAAGGAGAGATAATCTTGGTAATAGAACCAGAAAAAATGACTGATTATAATATTGCTTTGAAAAAAGCTGCCAGAGTCAGTGATATAATTTATATAAATAAATTGAAAATCATAGGTAGCGGTCGTTATAAATCACTTATAAGATACACTGGTATTTTAAATTTTATTACTACGATTGGAAAGGCAAAAAGTTTAGATATTGATCATCCTGAGATTTTAATGAGAACAGTGCGAGGATTTAAATCTCCTCTTTTCAGAGACGTTAAAAATGTTGTTGTTTTTGGTGGAGGAAGCGGTATTCCTTCTTTACTTAAAGCTTTCAAAAAATTAAGTCATAATGTTTGTGGTATTACTTCTATGGTGGACAGCGGAGGCTCAACAGGGAAATTAAGAAAAGATTACAAAGTTTTGGCAGCAGGAGACATTAGGAGGTTGATAGCTGCTCTCTCTGATCATCCTAATGCCACTGAAATAATAAATCATCGTTTTAGAGGCGGAGAACTGAATAGTCATACTTTTGGAAATATTTTATTTGCTGCTCTGGAAAGAGTAAACGATTTTAAATCAAGTAAAGAGGAAATAGAAAAAATGCTTGGAGCAAAAGGTAAGGCTTTTCCAGCTACCGTGGATAATCCGACACTTTTTGCTGAACTGGAAAACGGGCAAATTCTAGAAGGAGAAGATGAGATAGACACTCCTCTCCGAAATCCATTTTTGAAGATAGAAAAAGTTTGGTTAAAGCCACGATCAAAAATTTATCCAGATGCTCAGAAGGCAATTTTGAATGCTGATATTATTGTTATCGGACCAGGCGACCTATATTCTTCTTTGATTCCAAATTTTCTAGTAAGTGGAATCCCAGAAGCAATCAAAAGAAGTAAGGCTAAAAAAGTTTTTGTTTGCAATGCAATGACAAAGTTAGGAGAAACATATGGATACAATGTTTTAAAGTTTGTCAGTGAGATCGAAAAGTATTTAGGAAAAGATGTTTTAGATTTCGTTGTTTATAATCAAAGAGTTCCTTCCGTGCAAATGGTTCGAGATTATCAAAAGGAAGAACCTTTTGTGTTTGACTATGTTAAATTTGACAGAAAAAAACTTTCCAAAAAGGTGAAGCCAGAAATAGTCGGTGCTGATTTGCTTGTTGATGCGAATGGTCCAATAGTTCATGATCCAGATGTTTTGGCAAAAATTATTCTATCTTTTAATATGAAAATATGAGATTTGCAATAGATAAAGAAATAAATGAAATTCCAAAGGTTCTCAGAAAAAGAAGAAAAACTTCTTTGAAGAAATTTTCTTCTCTTTTAAAAGAGCCAATTCTAATTACGGGAATTTCAAGCAGTGTTGATCTGCCTGGACTAAATGCTGTGTCAGTTGCGGATAAACTTGGAGCTAACGTGAGAGTTCTTTATGCTAATGAAGTAGAAAATTTTTCAGCTAATACCTTAATTGTTATCAGTTATTCAGGTGAAACAGATGAAATTATTAGAGTTCTCAAAAATAGTAAAGCTAAAATTAAAATAGCAATTACTGGAAATGAAAATTCGATTATAGCAAAACTTGCTACGCATGTGATTCCAATGATCTGTGGAGATCAAATTTCAAATATGGCGACGAAAACTGTGGTTGAGCAATATTATATTGTCAATCAATTGATCAGTGAAAGATTTGGAAAGTATCATTCAATAACGGATGGAGAGATCAAGCAAATTGAAGCAAACTTAAAAATTGATTTTCCTGAAGACCTGATAAATAAATTCGTGAAAACGAAAAGAGTTGTCATTGTTGGTAATCGGGGATTGTCTCAGGAGCTGGAAACAAAATTTGAGGAAATAGCCAGAACTCAAGCGGAGACTGTTTATGGTCCGATAATTTTTGACAGTGCGATCGAAGTTTTGACTCAAGGAGAAATAATTTTGGTTTGTGATCCTGAAAAAATGAAAAATTACAGAGAACTTTTAGCAAAAACTTCAAGAGCTAAAGAAATTATTTATATTGATAAATTGGGGATCAAAGCAAAAGGAAATTATAAGCCGATAATAAGATATGCTGGGTTTTTGAAATTTATTGTTAAAGTTGGAATTGTAAAGAATCTAGACGTTGATCATCCGGAAGTTTTTACCAGAACGCATAAAGGTCTTTATCTACAAAATTCTTTAACAAAAAGAGTAGTTATTATTGGCGGAGGAAGCGGTATTATTCCATTGTTAAAATCTTTTAAGAAATTAGGTCAGAATCTTTGGGGAGTCACTTCAATGGTAGATAGCGGAGGTTCAACAGGAAAATTAAGAAAGTCATATGACGTATCTCCAGCAGGAGATATTAGAAGAATTATTGCCGCTCTTTCTGATAATGTAGGTGCGTTAGAACTGATCAATTATAGATTTAAAGGCGGAGAACTAGATACTCATACGCTTGGAAATATTTTATTAGCAGCGCTTGAAAAGATAAATGGGATAGAAGATGGTAAAGAAGAAATTGAAAAATTACTTGGAGCAAAAGGGAAAGCCTTTCCAGTTACTTTGGATAAATGTAATATATACGCAAAATTAGAGAATGGTCATATTTTAAATGGAGAAAATGAAATAGATTTGCCATTGAGAAATCCATTTTTGAAAATAGAAAAGGTTTGGCTTAAGCCAAAAGCAAAAATTAGTGAAAAAGTAAAAGAAGCAATTTTAAAAGCAGATTTTGTTGTTATTGGACCAGGAGATCTTTATTCTTCTTTAATGCCGAATTTGTTAGTTAAGGGAGTGGCAGAAGTAATGAAAAAAAGCAAAGCAAAAAAAGTTTATATTTGTAATGCAATGACGAAAGTTGGTGAAACGACTACTTATACTGTATCTGATTTTGTCAGTGAAGTTGAAAAGTATTTAGGAAAAAATATTTTAGATTATGTTATATACAATCAGAAAATTCCCTCAAAGACCAAAATTTCTGAATATCAGAAAGAAAGTCATCTTGTTTATGATTATGTTAAATTTGATAGAAAAAAACTTTCTAAAAAAGTAAATCCAAGAATAGTTGGTGCTGATCTCTTTCTTGATACAAAGGGTCCAATAATTCACGATCCAGATGTTTTGGCAAAAATTATTTTATCTTTAATTTAGTAGTTCATAATGAAAAAAGAAATAGTTTGTTTCGGCGGTGGAAGCGCAATGTCGAAAACAACATTAATTGGTTTGAAGAAATATCCTGTAAAACTATTTGCTGTTTCTTCTATGCTTGATAGTGGAGGATCTAGCGCTCAATTTAGAGTGGATTTTAAAACTTTACCAGCAGGCGATATCAGAAGACATCTCATTGCTCTTTCCGACGCTCCTTCTTGGAAGAAAGAACTCTTTGCTTTGCGTATTGGTCGAGAAATTTTTGATGGAGGTCACAAAGGTCATTCTTTCGGTAATATTTTTGTTAGTGGATTGGAACATATTTTTCAAGATTTTGAAAAAGCAATGGAAATTTCACACGAATTTCTAGAAGTAAAAGATCACAAAGCTTTTCCTGCTACTACAGAGCAAAGTCATATTTACGCAATTTTAGAAAATGGAGAAGTTATTTTTGGAGAAGATGAAATTGATATTCCTCAAAGACATGATCCAGAGCTAAAGATTAAAAAACTTTTCTTAACAAAAAAAGTTAAAGCATATTCACCTGTTGTGGATGTTATTTCTAAGGCTGATCTAATTGTGATCGGACCAGGTGATTTGTATTCATCTTTGTTGCCATGTTTTTTACCAGATAGAATAGCGGAAGCATTACAAAAAACAAAAGCTAAAAAAGTATTTGTTTGTAATACAATGACCAAGCATGGTGAAACAAATAATTTTTCTGTTTTGGATTTTTCTAATAAAATTGAAGAATATATGGATTGCTGTTTAGATTTTGTGATTTATAATAAAGAAATTTCTTCGAAAGAAAGAATTGATAAGCATAAGGAAAATGCGCTGGGAATTTTAGAATCTGTCAGAATAGATAAAGAGTTAGACGATAAGAAATTTATAGGTAGTAATATTTTAATAAAAGACGGTCCAATATTTCACGATCCAGATGTTTTAGCAAAATTAATAATGTCATTGTGACCAGTATCAAATATTTAATATTAAATATTTAAGCTTAATTTTTTTGAATTATGCAATACTTTTTTTGTCATTTCGTTGGAGCGGTAGCGACGAGAAATCTCTTAAATAATGTAAATCTCAAATAATAATATTAAAAGGATTTCTCGCTTAAGGCTCGAAATGATACAAAAATTTACATTTTTAAATTCAAAGTAATTTAGTAATGTTTAATCAATAATTTTTAAACACAATGATTAAAGCAGTTATATTTGATATGGATGGTTTGCTAATTGATAGTGAACCTCTTTGGCAGGAAGCGGAAGTAAATGAATTTATAAAAGTAGGAGTTCCAATTTCTAAAGAAAGAGCCGAGGAAACGATGGGACTGAGAATTGATATGGTAGTGGAATATTGGTTTTCTCGCTATCCATGGAAAAATATTTCAAAAGAAATCGTTGAAAAGAATGTTATTGAAAATGTTATTGAGATTATTAAGATAAAAGGGAAAGCAATGCCGGGAGTTGAAAAAATCGCTGAGTTTTTTACCAAAGAAAAAATACCTATTGCTATTGCTTCAGCCTCTCCAATAGAAATAATAAAAGTGGTTTTAGGTAAGATTTTAATCGGAAAATACATAAAAATTATTTGCTCGGCGGAAAATGAATTATTTAGTAAGCCTCATCCTGGAGTTTATCTTACTGCTGCAAACAAATTAGGAGTGAAGGTGGAAGATTGTTTGGTTTTTGAAGATACTGTAAACGGTTTAATAGCAGCTAAGGCGGCGCAGATGAAATGCGTTGCTGTTCCAAATAAATTTAACAAAGGCGATAAGCGTTTTTGTGTTGCCGATATGGTCATTCCTTCATTAAAAGATTTTCATTCAGAATATTTAAAAAATTTATAAATTTTTAATCATAAATTTATGCAAGCAATTATTCTTGCCGCAGGCGAATCTTCTCGCTTTTGGCCATTATCTGAAAAAAAACATAAATCTCTTATTAAAATAATGGGAAAGTCTTTAATTGAATGGACGATTGAAGCTATAAAACGCGCTGGAATAAAAGATATTATTATTATCCAATCACCCAATTCAGATCTTGAAAAACATTTAGGAGATGGCTTTCTTTTTGGAGTTAAACTTTCTTATGTACTGCAAGAAGAAGCAAAAGGAATGGGTAATGCAGTGATGCAGGTTGAATCTTTGATCAAAGAAGATAATTTTTTTGTTTTAAATCCATATGTTTTCAAAGCAGATGACTTTTTGAACTTAATGATCAAGAAGCAAAAAGACAATAATGCAGATCTAGTTCTTTTAGGAGCTAAAACTGATAAACCATGGAAATATGGAATTCTAGAATTAAAAGATGATAGAGCTATTTCAATGGTTGAAAAGCCGATAGCAGGAAAACAGCCATCTGATATAAAAGTTGTTGGGATATATTTATTGCCAAAAGATTTCTTTACTTATTATAGAAGAGTTAAAGAGCATGACTATGCTTATGAGGATGCTCTGGGGCTATATATGAAAGAAAAAGATGTTAAAGTAGTAATTACTGAAAAGACAACTCCAACGCTAAAATATCCCTGGGATCTTTTTGAGGTTAATAAAATGATAATGGATAATTTTATTAAAGAACAAAAGATTAATAGTAATGTTAAAATTGCTAAAAACGTTGTTATAGAAGGACCAGTTGTTATAGAAGAAAACGTGACTATCTTTGAAAATGCAGTTATTAAAGGACCTTGTTATATTGGTAGGGGATGTAAAATTGGCAACAACGCTTTACTCAGAGATTATACAAATTTGGAGGATGGTACTTTGATCGGTGCTAATGCGGAAGTTGTCAGAAGTATTTTTCAAAGCAGGAGTCATATTCATTCTGGTTTTATAGGAGATTCAATTATAGGAGAGGATGCGCGAATTGGAGCAGGAATAATCACTGCAAATGTAAAAATGGACCGCCAAGAGATTAGACCTGAAGTTAAAGGTGAAAAAGTGGAAACCAAAATAGTTTCTTTTGGGACGATCATTGGCAGTGGAACGCATTTTGGAATAGGAGTCAAAACAATGCCTGGAACGATGATCGGTTCGCGTTCAGTGATCGGACCAGGTACAACTGTGATGAAGAATATTCCTTCTGATTCAGTTTTTTATAATAAATTTGAAGAAGTGATTAAAAAGAGAAAATAGAATTATTTTTTGATATAATGATTAATTGATTTAAAGGACTAAGAAGCTAATACAAATATTTGACCCAAACCTGCTAAAATGCTAACCTAAAAGCAAGATAATTTGTTTATCGTGTTTTTTATGTTAAATTCTCAAGTAGACGAGATCAAGTCAAAACTTAGCGTTGAAGAAGTTATATCTGGTTATCTTCAGATTCAAAAAGCAGGAAGAAATTTTAAGGCAAAATGTCCTTTTCATAATGAAAAAACCCCTTCGTTCATAATCAGTCCTGAAAGGCAGACTTGGCATTGTTTTGGCTGTAATGAAGGAGGAGATATCTTTACTTTTATAATGAAAATTGAAGGTCTTGAGTTCTATGATGCGTTGAAATTACTTGCCCAAAGAGCTGGAGTGCAGATCAAAGATCATAATTTAGCTAATGAAAGCAAAAAGAAAAAGATATTTGAAATTGTTGAAATTTCAAGAAAATTCTATCAAGAATGTTTGAAGATCAAAAATGGTAAAGTAGCTTTAGGATATCTGCAGGATCGTGGAATTTCAGAAAGTATGATCGAAAACTTTCAACTTGGATATGCTCCAGATTCCTGGGATCTGCTTAGTAAATTTTTAAAAAGCAAAGGATATAATGAAATTGAAATTGCGGCAACTGGAATGACAGTCAAGAAAGACCGTGGAGGATATTATGACAGATTTCGAAACAGAATAATGTTTCCGATAAATAATATTGGAGGACAGACAATTGGCTTTAGCTCGCGCGTGATGCCTGGTGCTGATGAATCCTCTGCAAAATATATAAATACTCCTGAAACTTTGATCTATAACAAGAGCAGAGTTTTGTATGGACTTGATAAAGCAAAAAGCGAGATCAGACAAAAGGATATATGTATAATGGTTGAGGGGAATATGGATGTGATCGCATCATTTCAGGCAAAAGTTGAAAATGTTGTTGCAACTTCTGGAACAGCGCTCACAGAAGAACAGATCAAGATAATAAAAAGATATACGAAAAATATCGCATTTTCTTTTGATATGGATTCTGCTGGAATAAAAGCTGCAAACAGAGGCATTGAAATGGCTTTGTCTGAAGATATGAATGTAAGTGTTATCAGGATTCCAGAAGGAAAAGATCCTGCTGATTGTGTTAAAAACAATCCAGAACTGTGGGAAAAAACTGTGCAAAGTCCAAAATTAGTTATGGAATTTTATTTTGAAAGTATATTCGCAAAATATGACAGTGATAGTGTTGATGGTAAGAGAAAAATTGCAACAGAACTGTTGAATATTATTGGAAATATCTCTAATGATATAGACAGGGGTTTTTATCGAAATATGCTTTCAGATAAATTAGGACTTGATGAAAGGATTATTTTTGAATATGAAAGTAAGATCAAAAGAGAAAAATCTGGATTTACTAATAGAAACAGCACTGATAATGTTCAGGGAGTAAAAACACTCACAAGAGAAGATAAGCTTCAAGAGAGAATATTGGGTTTTGTAGTTTTATATCCTCAATATTTTCAAAATCTGTTTTTAGATTTAGACAGTTTTCTTTTAAATAATAAGATCAATAAAATATATAATTTAATCAAAGACGCATATCAAAAAGAGGGGAAATTGAATGATGGAATTCTCACTGAAATAAAAAAAGAAATTTCTTTACAAGAAAATATTGAAAATCAACAGGAGTCATTATCATATATTTGGAACGTTGCTGCTCTTGGGGTTGAGGAAAAGATAGATGAAATTAGTGATGTTTCCAAAGAAGCAAAAACTTGTGTTATAAATTTAAAGAAAATAAAGTTAAAGAAGGAACTAAAAGAACTTGAAATGAAAATGAAAGATGAGGCATCCGATGAAAATGTTGAAAGATTTGATAAACTTCATAAAGATCTAAATAATTTGGATATTGAATAGACTTCTTGCATAATTAATTTCGTAACGAAATCTCTAGATTTTGAGGCATAATTTTTTAAAAATTTTTGAAGCCTAGCCTAAGCTAAGCTGAAAACATTTTTATAAAATTTGACCAAAATCTGGAAATTGCAGTAGGAATTAATTATGCAAGAAGTCTAATAAAAGATTTTATAAGATAAATTAAAATATGAAAACAAAAAAAACTATCAAAAAAGTTGTAAAGAAAAAAGCTATCAAAAGTAAGGTGTCCTCTGGAAAAAAGAAAACTGTTTTAAAAAAGAAAGTTGCTATAAAGAAGAAAAAAGTTAAAAAGCCAGTTTCATCCAAATCTGTTTTAAAAGCAAAGAAAAAAACAGTAAAAGTTGTCGTAAAGAAGAAGACAAAAAAAACTAAAGTGGCTAAGAAAACCGTGATAAAGAAAAGAATTCCAAATAAAAAAAATAAAAAAGCTGTTTTAAAAAAGGTAACAAAGAAAAAGGTTGTAAGCAAAAAAACAGATAAATCTGAAGTAGAAAAGATTGATATAGATCTGCAGATTAAAGAACTTATAGTTAGGGGTAAATCAAGAGGTTTTGTGACTGAAGAAGAGATAATAAAAATAATTCCTGATATTGAAAACGATATAGAGCAACTTGAAAGTCTATATGATAGTTTGGAGAAAAATAATATTAATATTGAAAGTTCTGTTGATATTATTGATATGTCAGAAATTAAGGTTGACGAAAGTAAGAAGTCTAAGAAAGAAGTTGAAAAAGATATTAAGCAATTATCACTTGATAATATTTCAAGTGATTCAGTTCAGATGTATCTTCGGGAAATTGGAAGAGTCTCTCTTCTAACTGGAGAAGAAGAGGTCCAGCTTTCCAAAAGAAAAGAAAAAGGCGATGTTTCAGCTAGACAAACATTAGCAGAAGCTAATCTTCGTTTAGTCGTGAGCATTGCAAAAAAATATGTTGGCAGAAGCGCGAATTTAACCTTGCTGGATCTGATTCAAGAAGGAAATATTGGTTTATTTAGAGCTGTGGAAAAATTTGATTATCGGAAAGGATATAAGTTTTCAACATATGCAACTTGGTGGATCAGGCAGGCGATCACAAGGGCAATTGCTGATCAATCCAGAACAATTAGAATCCCAGTTCATATGGTTGAAACGATAAATAAATTTTCTCAAATTACAAGACGTCTTGTTCAGGATCTAGGTCGAGAACCACTACCTGAAGAAATTGCTTCTGAAATGAATATTGAAGTTGAGAAGGTAAGACATATTATGAAGATTTCACAAGATACAGTTTCTCTTGAAACTTCTGTTGGAGAAGATGATGATGAAAGTACATTGCGTGATTTCATTGAAGACACTGACGCAGTGCTTCCGTCTCAATCTGCTGGAAGACAGTTGTTGAAAGAATATGTTAAGGAAATTCTTGTTGAACTCTCGCCAAGAGAACAGAAAATCTTGAAATTACGTTTTGGGCTTGAAGACGGTGTAACACACACACTTGAAGAAATTGGACAAGAATTTGGAGTAACAAGAGAAAGAATTCGTCAAATTGAAGCTAAAGCACTTGAGAAGATAAGAAAACACAAAGAATCAAAAAAGTTGCTTGATTATTAATATAAAATTGTTGTGTTGTTATGAGTTAAGATGAGAATTTCTAGAAAACGCAGTTTTTGTCATTCTCGCGAATGCGGGAATCCAGTGTTAAAATCAAAATATGAATTTTAAAGTATAACTTTTGATAGTTTTTCAGAACTTTCCATATAAGAACAGAACAGTTTGTTTTATTTGAATGTTTGTATATCAAAATAATACTCTAATAATAGTCGTATTGACTAAAAGCAAATTTAGTAGTATATTATTAAAGTGATTTTTAAAGGTTTGAATTGGTTTTGTTTTTCGCTTGAAAGATAAGTAAAAATCACTTTTTTTATTCCGCGATAGCTCAGTGGTAGAGCAGTTGGCTGTTAACCAATTGGTCGGGGGTTCGAATCCCTCTCGCGGAGCCATGAAGATAACCGCTTACTTAAGCGGTTATCTTTTATACCCCTAAGTAGGAACCTTTACTTGACAATTTTAAATTTTTATGATATTTTGTGTTTAGTTATTATTATGAGATATAGGAGGAGAATGACGAATGGCAATAGATACAAAAACCCAACAAAGACTTGAATTTTTAAAGAAAACAGATAGTAGATCAACAGCAGATAATCGCGCATACATTATAAGAGAGGCTGTTAAAACAGGAGAAACTAGCTGGAAAAAGCTTGGTGTAACTGACGATGATATCACTAGATTCGTTCTTGAAGCTTATAATCGTAATGCGCAATGGAAGCTTAAAGATTTGAAGAAAGTAGACAGTGGCTCAACAGCGAAAGATCGTGTAAGAGACATAAAAAGGATTATTAAGACAGGGGCAACTAGCTGGAAAAAGCTTGGTGTAACTGACGATGATATCACTAGATTCGTTCTTGAAGCTTATAATCGTAATGCGCAATGGAAGCTTAGAGATCTGAAGAAAACAAATAACATCTTAACGGCAGATTCTCGTGCAGAAGACATAAGAAAGATTGTTAAGATAAAGGCAATTAGCTGGAAAGAGCTGGGTGTAACTGACGATGATATCACCAAGCTTGTTCTTGAAGCTCATGGTCGTAATGCGCAAGAAGAACTTGAAGACTTGAAGAGAATAGACAGTGGCTTAGCAGCAGATTCTCGTGCAAAAGACATAAGAAATGCTGTTAAAGAGGGGACAATTAACTGGAAAGAGTTGGGTGTAACTGACGATGATATCACCAAGCTCGTTCTTGAAGCTCAAGAAAGAGAAAAAAAGAAATAATATGAACTCAATCTCGGGTTCATCTTTTTTTGTTCAAATATATATTTTTTTAAAAAAAATAAATATTCTTATTATAAATTATTAAATATTAAAACAATTCTGTTTAAAATTAAATCCTACATTCTGCTCCCAAGTGCAACATTACCAAATTCTATGTTCTGTTCCCAAAAATAATTCAACTACAAAATTTAAAATCAAATTCCAACATCTCATCCTTAATTTTATCCCATTCAAAAGTTCTGAACGCGTCCCACAGTAGATCCAAACCTAAAATAATCGCTTATATTAGCGATTGTTTTTATGTCTTAATTTGTGGGTTAGAGATTTATATTTATTTTAAGACTGGCTAGGTATGTTTATATTTAATATTGTGATAAAATAAACAGTAGAATAATAAAGACTCAAGAAAAAGGTATCTAACCCCTTTAATTTTCCTTTTAATAAGAAATTACAGGAGGCGATGGAATATTTAAGAAAATAAATTTGGCATATGAAGGCATTAGATAAATTTGCAATCAATTCAACCAATGAATTTCATATTCTGCGACATTTTGAGTTTGTTGATGACTTTTACAAGGCATCCTTGATAAATAAGCCTTATTGGTTCTATGACTATTTACAGAAAAAGTATGCTTCATCACACATTTCACGGGACGACATAGAATATGCGCTTGAAACTATTGGAACAAAATTTGATAAAAACATAATTGGAATTGAAAATCCAAAAAAACTTTTGGAATTAATCAGGGAAAAATACACAGAATTAATTGCAAATAATAAAGTTGATTGGATTCCTGAGAATGAAAGGAAACTTTTTGTGTTTACTTTTGAATACAATTTTACAGTTGGAAAAATGAATTGCTTGTCGGTGGAGAACTTGAGTGCTGGTGATAAGAAAAATATTAAACCCACCCATCAAAGTAGGTGCATTGGCGAAAGTGATGTCGTAGTTAATACGATTACGGGAATAAAATTGCAGGCCACCAAAATGATTTATGTTGAACTCGTTGAAACAGGACAACTTCCTTTTTTTGCAATCACTTCATTCCCGGATTGTTTCGCAAACAGTATTCCGCCAAATGATGATATAGTCTTTGCATTATAGTTTCTAAAAAACAGTATATATTAATTTTATGATTGGATTAAAAAGAGGAACGGTAAAATTAACCGCACACCATAAGCAATGGCACAAGCTATTTGAAGTCGAGAAAAAATTATTGCTCACAATGTTGGCAAATGACAATGTTGTAATCGAGCATGTTGGCAGTACTGCGGTTGAGGGTGTTGTGGCAAAACCAATAATTGATATGGGGTGGATTAAAGGGGTCAGGTACCTTTTGTTCGCAAATGTAATTATTTCTTTGATTTGCATCGTCAGGAAAAAGGTTATAGTAAGACCTGTTTGAAGTTATATTTTTTCAATAACCCAAATTCCAGGTTTAACCCCTTCCAGTTAAAGGTTCTGAATGCGTCCAGTAGGGGGAGCAGACAAAATATCCGTTAATTATAGCGGTTATTTTTATAATGGAAAAAATTAATTCGAACTTTCTGTGAATTGTGGTAAAATATAAATATAATCAATAATTTATATATATGAAAAATGATAAATTTGCAAGAAATTTAGTTAAAGGTAAAATTGCTGAAACCATTATTATTAATATATATAAATGATAGAATATTGATATATTTAAGATTATAATTATAAAAAAATATGAAAAAAACAATATTAATTATTATTAGTTTATCTTTTATTACTATCTTTTCAGTATTATCTTTTATAAATAATGTGAAAGCCGCTCCAAGTATTACTGTTACTTCACCAAATGGTGGCGAGTCATGGGAATTAAGCAGTACGCACTTTATTACGTGGACACAGACAAATGTAAATGAGGTAAATTTATATGCATGTTATGGTATAGGTTCGACTACTTGTGATTTAATTATTAGTTCTCTAGAAACAAGTGGCAACACGGGAAGCTATAATTGGGATATACCTTCCGATTTGTTAAAAAGAACTGATTACAAAATACATATAGTTGCATGGCAAACTGGCGTGGGAACAGATAGTGATAAAAGCGATGAAGTTTTTATAATTGGGGATGGTGATACTTCAATGGATTATAATATTCAGCTACTATCTCAAGCAACAGACGAAATTTGGGAGACTGGAAAGAGCTATGTCATTCAGTGGAGCAATAGTAATCCTGATTATATTAAGAAAATGAACATTAGTTTGATCACTATTGATGGAACAAAATGGTATACGTTTAGTTCAGTTGATAGTATAAACGGTCAAATGAATTACAGTGCAACAGTTGTGGCTCCTAACATAGATAAGAGAAGTGATTACAAGGTTAAACTAAGAGGGGAAAAAGCATATGATGGATATTTAACAGATGCTATAAACAGTAATGGATTTATTAATTTATTACAAGTCACTCCAACTCCCGCTCCAACTCCAACTTCTGATTTTAATACTATTGAAATTAAAGATGGTGATTTGATCAGGAATCCAAACGCTCAAGGTGATGCAAAATTTGATATCTATATTGTAAAACTAATTAACAACAAAAAACTTAAAAGATTAATTTTATCACCCAAAGTTTTTCATAGTTATGGTCATTTAGACTCAAATAAAGTTACTGAAGTAGGTCAGTCGTCTATGGATAATTATAGTACATCTGATTTGGTAAGAGCTGTTGGTGATTCTAAAGTCTATAAATTGGTACCAAATGGCGATAGCGGCGAGAGGATTTGGATATCAACATCTGATGCATTCATAAGTAATAGCTATGATTGGGATGCTATATATGAGATTAATTCAGTTGATAGAGATGAGTATGTTTATAAGGGACAGATTATAAGTTCAACTTCTATTTCTCCCCCTACTAATATAGATTATAATGAATTATTGACAGCAACTGTCAAAATAAAGTGTCCTAGCAAAGTTAATCCAGGCGAATATTATTATGGCTCGGGATTTATAATTTCTGGCAATCGTTTGATAACCGCAGCACATATTATAGAGGAATCTGTGGGTTATGTTTGTGATATTATTTTACCTGATGCAAACAGAAATGCGACATATTCTATATCAGTAGATATAAGTGATAGATCTCAACTACAAGAAATACGTCAAGCACAATTGCAAGATGTTATAGAATATCAACTACCATCAATCAATTCTAACCCAGCGGCAGCAAGTGCATATAATAATCAATACCCCTACATATCACTACCATTTTGTGATGCTTCTATAAGGATAGGTGATGATTTGGAATTTTATGGTTATCCAGAAATCAATCCTAATTATTTATCAAACATATCAGGATCAATTTATGGATATCAACAAGCGTATCTAGTAGCAGGTGATATTGAACTTTCTTTTACAACTGATGAAATTTATAATTACCTCTCTCAATATTTTAGTGATTATATTAATATATTAGCTGAAGTTGATAGCTCAATACCAATCATAGGTTATTCGGGAGGGCCGGTTATAAATAAATCTAAAAAGTGTATTATTGGTCCCAATTCTGGTTCTAAATCGTTCGAAAATATAATGACAGCGTATGCGACATGGCTTTATCAGGTAGATGAAATTGTGCAATAGTTAATTATTGATATCTTTCTTTTAAGTTTATCGCTATCCTTAATTTAAAAAATGATTAGAATCCTAGTAATATTAAATAAGGGCTAGTAATTGTCTAATCTGACTCAGTATTATCTTTGGAACTGGCAAAGCTTTTTCCCAATTAAAAGTTCGAAAGCTGTCCCGCCAATCAAGGCGAGCATATAAAATAATTAATAAACTAAACCTGCCCTTGTGTAGATAGATCAGGAATGTAAATTTCCTCATCTAATTTCATAAAAATAGTTCTAACGTCATCCACGATGCGGAGCCGAGAAGGACAGTTGCTGGAAACGGTGGCTGTTTTTGTTTGTGCGTAAATGAGATTTAACACTAAATCAAAAAGTTTTTTGTATGTTAGTTATACTAAATTAACAACGTACAATTTATCCTAATCTAGGTTTCTTTTGTATGGTAATTTAGCATGTAAGCAGAATGTAGGGAGTAGTCATTGACTTTTGTGCGAAGTTCTGCTATGATGAACGATAATGATTGAAGATATTATGATTTTTTAT
>JAGLIM010000040.1 GCA_023142995.1 Minisyncoccota bacterium
AAATATTAAAAGATTATTGTATTTTTAATCTATTCAAATGTTTTGTGATTTTTGTCTATCATTAACTTATAAATCTACCTACCCACCCACCCAGCTCTAACATTCCCCACCCAAAAAATCAATCTCAAAAAATAAACTGGGATATTATAAAATATTAATTAGTTCTAAATACTCAGGATTTTTATTCTAAAATAATGACTGATGATATTTCATCTGGATTCCCGCCTCCGCGGGAATGACAGAAAAGATTATTTACATCCTTTTTATTTACATCTCAAATCTAATTTTTCTCACGGCATTATATCTAATTTCTTTGTTTATTTCTTCTTTTATTTCTTTCTCTTTAAACTTAAACTCTTGAGCTAAGACAGAACTTAAAACGGCAACAGTAAGTGTGCCGTTTTTATATTTGATTGCCTGTGATTTTTCTGCGATTTCTTTAGTAAATATAACTTCAATAGTCTTTTCCCAGAATTCGCAAATTTGGAATGCTTCCATTTCTCTCCCAATACCAGCTTTTTGAATAGACTTTTTTAAACCATTATTTATTGAAGTAAGCATGTTTATATGTTGTGTATAAGATAATATATTAATTTAGACTTTTTAAAAGAATTTTTCAACTTTTGCTTTGTTTAAGCCCTTGTTGGCATAATAATATATGTATAGTTTTTATCCACATCTGAAGTTAAAACCATAGGAGAATTATCATCATTTATCTTTAAAATAACCTTGTCACCAGAAATATTATTAAGTCCATCAATTAAAGATTTATAATTATGCAACATATTAATATCTTTATTATCTCCTTCTATTTGCACAGCTATTTTAGTATTATTACTACCTAGGTTATTTGTTTCTGAAGTTATTTCCAGATTTTTTGATCCAGCCATAAGCTTTAATTCTATACTATTATTTGAAATATCAGAGAATAAACTCGTAATTTTTGTTGCTTTTATAATTTCATTTTTATCAATATTTATAATAGTTTTAAAATCATTAGGTATTATCTGCTTATAATCTGGATATTTACCTTCTATTAATCTTGATATTATATTTGCATTTCCAAAATTAAACAATATCTGACCTTCAGATATAATAACTTCAACATCATCTTCCTGATCATCAAGATTTCTTACTAATTCTACAATTGTATCTTTTGGTATAATTATTGAAATTGCATTTCCTAAAATATCTTTATAGTCTTTATTAACACTATCCTTATCAATATTTATAAAACTTTCAGCTAGTCTATAACTATCTGTTGAAACTAAAGTAACAATATTTTTATCTAAATTAGATAGATCCATAAATACTCCTGTAATCTCAATTCTTGATTCACTGCTTGAAATTGCAGGAATAACTTGAGAAAGAGCCTTTTTAAGGATAAAACTATTAATTTTAAAAATTGGTTTAACATCAATTTTAGGCGTAAGTGGATATTCTTTTGCATCTAATCCTTTAATATTTGTTTTATATCCATTACACTTAACAGATAAAACATCTTCTCTTAGTTTAATTTCTACATTTCCTGCTGGCAAATTTGAAACAAAATTATGAAATAACTTTGTAGGAATAGTGATTTCTCCTTCACTTTCTACTTTTCCACCAATTAAATAATTAATTCCTATTTCTAAATTAGTAGAACTTAATTTTAATCTTCCTTTTTCAGTTTTTAATAAAACATTATTTAGAATTGGAAGAGTAGAATTTTTATTAATTATTTTTCCTACTACATTTAATGCTTTATTTAAATTTTCTTGAGTACATATAAATTTCATACAATTACATATTATTAATTATTTATATAATAAGATTATAGTTGTTGTTATAGAGCATATTTTTGTGGAAATCCTCTTCTTTCATTTAAAATTAAACAAAAAATGCTTTTATATCCTGTTTATAAATATGGTTATAAGTGAGTTATAAATAATGTATAAGTGAGTCTTTTTTTATTTTACTTTCTTTATCAAAAAGTTATAAACATATCATCTAAAAAGTTATACTATGTTTTTGAGGTACTTATATAAAGCTTATACACAAGATATAGGAAGATTAATTATATAATCTTTCAATAATTAAATTAATTTCTTGTTCAATAATATTATCATTTTCAATTTCTCTTAATATTTTTTCATAAGCGTGCATAGCTGTAGTATGATCTCTTCCCCCAAGCCAGCTTCCTATAGATGGAAAAGAACTTTTAATTTCACTTCTCATTAAATACATAGAAATTTGCCTTGGTTTTACAATTTCTTTTTTTCTATTTTTTTCTATTAATTTTTCTATAGGTAATCCATAAAAATCAGCAACAGTCTTTATAATATCTTTTGGAGTGGTAGCTTTCTTTATTGGTTGCGCAATAATATTTTGTAAAATACTTGTTGTTTTTTTAAGGTTTGGATGACTTTCGTCAAGTTCGCAAATAGCCATTACTCTATTAAGCGCTCCTTGTAGCTCTCTAATATTTTTTTGTATGTTTAGAGCTATATAATTTAAAGATTCATCTGGTATATTGAAGTTTTTTTCCTTTGCTTTTACTTTTAAAATTGCTAGTCTAGTTTCGTAGTCAGGAGAGCTAATGTCTGCGATCATTCCTCCTTCAAATCTTGATCGTAATCGTTCTTCAAGAGCCGGGATTGCCTTAGGAGGTCTGTCACTTGAAATGACAACTTGCTTGTTGTTTTCGTATAAAGTATTAAAAGTATGAAAAAACTCTTCTTGAGTCTTCTCTTTTCCAGCTAAAAATTGTATATCATCAATAATTAATATATCAATTTTGCGATAGATATCTTTAAACTGTTTTGTGTTTTTTCCAGAGATAGCATTTACAAGTTCACTTGTAAACTTTTCAGAAGAAGCATATTTAACTTTTGTATTTGGGTTTATTCTCATTACTTCATTGCCAATAGATTGAAGCAGATGTGTTTTTCCAAGCCCAACACCACCATAGATAAAAAGAGGATTATATGCAGATCCTAGTTTTTTGCTTACAGCCGAACATGCTGCATATGCTAATTCACTATTTGACCCGACAATAAAACTTTCAAATGTATATTTCGGATTTAAAAAAGCATTTGACCTACTATCTTCTTCCCTTTTTTCAGTTCTAATAACATTTTCGGTGAGCTCTTTCCTATTTTCATTATTTAAATCTACTTTTTTTCCGATAACATAGGAAATTTTATTTATTTTAGGACAAATGTTTCTAATACCTTGTAGTATCTGTTTGTGATATTTATTTTCCAACCATTCTTTTGTAAAGCCATTAGGAACACTAACAATTATTTCGTCAGAAGTTTTAGAAGAAATCTCAGTGTTTTTAAACCAAGTAGTAAAGTTAGCTTTACTTGTAGAAAGTTCTAGCTCTCCTAAAACGGCTTGCCATAATTGATCGTTTGTCATAATTTTAGTGTAATCTTTTTGATTTAGCTTTAATAAAAAAATTATAGCATATTTATGGATATATTAAAAATGCTTTAAATTAAAGGAGACTGTTTATAAGCTGTGGATGAATTGTGGGAAAGACATATAAAATTATTCTATTATTAAGTTGGTAGCAAGTTATACTCTTTCGCTCTTAAATTTCACTATATTCTAGATAGATTTCTAACGGACTCCTTGCGAAAGCAAGGGAGAAGCTTCATAAAGTTGATGAAGTTCATAAAACTTATGAAACTTCACCTTTGCTTTCGCAAGGACTCCGAACGTTTTTATTCTCGCAAATAATATCGTAGAAGAGAAGATAGCATCTAAAAGTTTTTTAATATAACAGAGACAACTAAATTGCGTATGAGCCTTGTTCTTGAGGTAAAAAAATAGTTATTGTGCTTAAATGAGTTGACTAACTTAAAAAAGCATACTATACTACTGATAGCTTAAATAGAATTATTAATATTATTTATAAAAATGAAAAGAACATATCAACCGAAAAAGAAGAAAAGAAAACGAGAGCATGGCTTTATGGCAAGAATGCATACTGTTGGTGGAAGAAACGTATTAGCTTCTCGAAGAAAAAAAGGCAGAAAAAGCTTGACAGTTTAGTGGTGTTTTAGATCGCAAAACTCCAGTTAATCCTAAAAAGCTAAATTTAAGAATTTCGTAATTTAAGGCTATGCTTAAAAAAGAGCTTAGGATAAGAAAGCAAAAGGACTTTGAAAATATATACAGTAAAGGAGTTTATTGTTCTGAGGGGTTTTTAGCAGTAAAATTTATTGGAAATAAAGAATTATTCTCCAGGTTTGGATTTATTGTGAGCAAAAAGATATCGAAAAAGGCTGTTGAAAGAAATAGGATCAAAAGAATTCTAAGAGAATCAATAAGATTGTCTAAAAGCCAGATAAAGAAAGGATATGATATTATACTTATTACAAGAAATGGAATAGAATCAAGAACTTATCGAGAGATTAGCAATACTGTGGAAAAACTGTTGATGAAATCTGGATTATTGAAAAAATAAGTTTATTTATATATTGTGTTAAAAAAAATAATATTAAAAATCATTAGATTTTATCAAAAAACCTTGTCTATAGACCATGGTTTATTTTATTGTTTTCATAAGACCTTAGGAGTGGGCTGCAGATTTCAACCAACTTGCAGTGAATATACATATCAGGCTGTTGAAAAATACGGAGCATTAAAGGGCACTTCTTTAGGGCTAAAGAGAATTTTAAGATGTCATCCAGCATCAAAGGGTGGATATGACCCAGTAAAATAAAATTAATAATTAATCAAAACAAAAATGAATATATTTAACGAATTAATTTATTATCCCCTTTTTAATCTGTTGGTGTTCTTCTATAATATTGCTGGGCAGGATATTGGAATTGCTATTATACTTTTGACTTTATTGGTAAGATTTGCTCTTTATCCAATAAATACAAAAGCAATCAAGAGTCAAAAGCAGTTGCAAGAAATTCAACCAGAGATGAAAAAAGTTCAGGCAAAATATAAGGATGATAAGGAAAAACAAGCTAAAGCTTTAATGGAGCTTTATCAGGAAAAGAAGGTAAATCCGATGTCTGGATGTTTTCCAATTTTAATACAATTTCCAATTTTAATTGCGCTTTATTGGGTATTTCTGAATGGTTTTAAAGACGAAAGTCTTATCATCGTATATTCATTTATTACAAATCCTGGACATATTAATCCTATTTCTATGGGGTTTGTAAATCTTTCAGAAATAAATATTGTTTTAGCTGTTATTGCAGGAATACTTCAATATTTTCAAACTAAGATGTTGATGGGAGGTAAGAAAGAAGAGAAAGAAGAGAAAGAAAAGAAAGAAGAAAAAACGGCAGAAGAGAAAACTCAAGATTTTGCTCAATCTATGTCAAAACAAATGATTTATTTGATGCCAGTTTTGACTTTTGTATTTGCTATGAGCTTTCCTTCCGGACTTGCACTTTACTGGGCAGTTACCACACTGTTTGCAATTGTTCAACAATCCTTTATAATGAGGAAAGCAAAAAAGCAAGAAGTAGCAGTAGTAGATAATAAATAAATTTTATATAAAGTCACGAAGTATATTTTAAAGGAGTGTATATCTGATAAATTTAATATAATTTGATAAATTTAATTTTATGAGTGAAGATAATCAAAAACTTGTGAAAGAGGTAATTATGGAATTATTAGAAGTAATGGGAATAGAAGTTGAAATTGAAGAAGAAAGAATTGAAGACCTAAGAGATGGAGAGGAAGTTTATACTGTAAATTTGAGAACAGATCAACCAAATCTTTTAATTGGTCAATATGGTTCTAATTTGCACTCATTTCAACATTTAGCAGGAATGATTGTCAAAAAAAGAATTTTAGAAAAAAGTAAAGATGGTGAAATCGAAGAAATAAGATTTAATGTTGACATAAATGATTATAAAAAGCAAAAAAAAGAATCATTGATAAAACTTGCAGATACAATAGCAAATCAAGTTATGTATAACAAAAATTCAGTAGCATTGCGTCCTATGTCTGCGTATGAAAGAAAAATAATTCATATGGAAATTGCTGATAGAGATAATCTAGAAACTGAGAGTGTTGGAGAAGATATATCAAGAAGAATTATTGTGAAATATGTAAGTATTGATGTTGGGTAGAGAATTGAAGAAGATATTAAGAAGAGAAATATTGTAAAATGTGTGGAGGAGCAAACAATTATTTTAACATTTTAACATACTAACATTTTAACAAGATTTT
>JAGLIM010000041.1 GCA_023142995.1 Minisyncoccota bacterium
TGATAAATTAGCTGGAATTGTTGGAGATACCGTATCATCTGTGCAAGTGCCTGAACAACAATTGCTTGTACCACAAGCTCCTAATAATGGAGCACAATCTACATAAATTGAACAAGTATCAGCTTTGCACATTCCTCCCTGTCCAGCACAAGGTAAACTTGTTTCTGTAGTAAACGCCAAAAACAATGAATCATTATTTCGATTATTATATTCTGTCAAAACCCATTCAGCAGAACGAGCAATATTATAGATATGAATGTAATCTATATTACCAATAATATCACCAATGATTAAGTTTGATGGAGATACACCTAATTCTCCAGTAATTAACGCGCTCTCTTTATCATTGCCATTAACATAAAGCCTCTGAGCTCCTGATTCTGCTGTAAATGTAATTATGTGATGCTCATTTAATCCTGCCAACGCTATATTATTACTAACATAAGTAGATTCTGAAATAGTAGCAACGCGTCCTTGATAACTTGAATTAGAATATCTTCTAATAAAAAACGGTTGCGTTTCCATACTAATAAAAGTTTCATAAAAGTCAGGATGCTCAGAAGTAACATTCAATTTGATAATAACTGACATTTCATCAGTTATACCTAATTGTTTCTGGATGGTAGATGCGTCTAATGAGATTGTATCGCCTGTGAACATTAGTCCTCCTTCGCCCCATCTTCCGGTACAACTTGCAAAATCACTGCCATAGCTACTTGAATCATAAGCATAATCGCCTTCTGTTTCGTTAAATAACCAAATTCCTACTGCTCCTGTATTACTCCAAACATTATCTTTGCCAAACTCACTACTTGCCAAAGGTTCGGTCGCACTGGAGTTACCATAATACATATAGATAACATCATTAGTTATATCTCCTGCATCTTTGGTAAGAGTTAATTTAACCCAAGCTTCTAAGTTTCCACTATCATAACTTTCTATCTCTCTTGGTATTTCTGTGATTCCATTAGCCATAGTAAATCTGATATCTGATCCGTTTGCATTGACATTAGACAATCCCGTGATTGAAACAAGCAATGGAAAGTTAGCGTAAGTAATGGATGGATTAGTTACATCTGCTACTTTAGTCCGATCAATAGTAATCTTCTTTCTATAGTTCCAAGTTCCACTATTGGCATACCAAGATTCACCTGCAGCTTTTGCTTCGTGTGTTTCCTGGATATCTACCTTTGGAGGGGAAAAAGAAATGTTTAAAAAAGAGGCTACAACAATTAAAATAAACATTATCAAAGAAAAGATGATTGAAATGTGGGTTGATTTTTTGATTGTTGATTTGGTTTTTTGGGACATAATAATATTGTTGACTATTTATAGTAAAGTATTCGTTTATTTGTTCTAGATTCCTGACAGAACTTATTTAAAGATCTTTATAATACACAATTGATATTACATTAGAAATTAACATAAAAAATATTAAAAATATTGATTTAATGTATAAATCATTTTTTATTATTTTAGTATTTGCTCTATTAGATAACCCTTGATCTCCAGAGTAAGTATCTCCTGCTAAAGCTTTATTAATAAAAATTATATTTTTAGATCCTACTAAATTATCTTCTGTTTTAATTTTACTATTTGAATAATAGTTAGCTCTCATATTAAATACAAAACTAGTATCATTTTTTGGAATAATTCCCAACGCAGTATAAACTGTGTTTTCTATTTCGCAAACACCATTTAGATCAATTTCGGTTAAAAGTTCATTTTCACTAACACGATCTAAATTGCCTTCCTCTGTATCTAATTCTTCTCCTGGTCTCTGTCGAATATCTATTTTGATATTTTTTTCTTCTATGTTCGTCTTTACTAACTCATTATTGATCTCATCCACCTTTTCTATGGTCTCAGTATCTGATTCTTTCGCAATAACAACAGAGACTTTCTCTTTGATAAATAGAGACCCAAACTCCTCCACAATAATAATACTACTGCCATTTTTAAACTTTCCTTCAAGCACTGCAACACCGATCTCTGTATATTTTACATTTAAAATATTCTTTCTATGAGATGAACTTTCCATTAAAGCCTTATGTGCGCTATGTGCTGTAATAAAATCTATTGCCAAATTTTCCCCTGCAAATTTATATTCATATCCAGCAGACTTTATAAAATCCCAAGGAGTAAGTCCTTGAGGGCTATTATGATCAAAATATTGATTCTGGAACATATCATTTACTTTCGCCGTTGCAGCCTGAGTTAATTTATCATTTATAATAAGTGGATCAAGACCAGCCTCAACTCTTGATCTATTAGTTAGATCGATCACTTCTTGGACTTCTATTGCTCTGCAAACAACTGTATGCGTAAAATTAATTTGAGCTAACACAAAAAATACAACTATAAGAAATCTAGCTTTGGTCTTATTTATATTTTTGTTTTTTGTTTTTAACTTCATTTTTGACCTATATATTTAAGGTCACCCTTTTTGTTTTTGTTTTTAATCCACAGTTAAATATAAATATAGTATCTTTCCATGCGATAGCATGGAAAGATACTATACCGCTTTCTAAACAAAAAAGCAGCGATAAGCCACCCTTCTTATTTAGATTCATTCATTATTATATCCTTAGTATACACTATTTTTTGGTTTTGGTCAACATCAAATTCATAGTCTTTGCAGTAACCTGTCCAAGTTGCCATGCCATAAAACCACATCTATTTTTCGAAGATATATTTTCATTAAGTGAAATCTTTTTTGCTCTTTGAAAATAAGGAGAATCACAATTAAAATCAACTCTATTTAAATTTGAGAAAGAAACACTATTTTTTTTCAATAGCTTATCAATTTTAACAAGAATTTTTTCAGACAGATCTCTCTTGTCAATCCAAGAGCTTTTTGAAATTTCATTCCCCTTTTTATCTTCCAAAGTTAAACTTACCTGGTCACAAATAATATTAATTTTTAAATTATACATCATATTTATATAATAATATTGTTCAAACACATTACCGCTTATCTTCATTTGAATCTTTGGCTCCTGCGACTCTTCCATTTTCACTTATAGAATCATTATTTGGATCAAGATCGATCAAAGTTGAAAGATATTTTATATTTTTCGAACCCTGAACAGTTTTTGAATATTTCGAAAGAGACTGATCAATAGCTGGAGAATATAAATTAAAAATAGCTAAATTTATAGCTACAAAACCAACTAATAAACCAGCTAAAACAATATCATTGACAAATGAAAATTTATTTTGTGACTGATATGCCTGAACTGCATTTAATTTCTTACTATATTTTTGTTGCCTAGAACCCTTATTCTTTATAACTTTTAGATTAACATCTTTGTCATCTATATTCTTTTGAATATTAGTTCTCTTTTTGATTTGAATACCTTTTTTTGTTTTAGCTTTAATATTAACTTTTACAGGAACAACAAATTGCCCACTTCCTTTTGTTTTATTGATATAATTCTCAACCCACTGCACAGTTGTAACCCAGTTTCTTCCCATTTTAATTCCTTTGATCTTTTTTTGACGACAAAGCAAACTTATATACTCCTGAGAATAATTTGTAAGTTTTGCTGCCTCGTGAAGTGATATATAATCAACATTTATCTCTGAATTTCGCATAATATTTCTATCAAAATAACTTAATGTATTAAACTAATATCATTATACAATAAAATTTATAAATCTTCAAACACACATCAAAAATATGTTCTAAACCGATCTTTACTTCATATAAATCTTACATTTTTATGTAAATTATGATATAGTAAACTTGCTTATAATTACTAATAAAATATGATAATGATCTATCCAATAATACTTATACCAATAATTGTAGGATTATCAGCTCAAATAATAAAATTTATATTCTCTATTTTCAGACACAAAGAAGTTAAACTAAAATTTCTTTTTATTTCAGGTCATATGCCTTCCGCTCATACAGCATTTGTTGTGTCACTAGCAACTTGTCTAGCATATCGTGATGGTATATATTCATCAACATTTGCAATTAGCGTGGTGTTTGCCTTTATCGTAATTCATGATGCCATTAGAATCAGAATGAATATTGGCGAAAATGGCAAAATTGTAAACAAACTTATTAAAGAAGTTCCTGGAATAAACAAAGAAGACTACCCAATACTAAGAGAAAGGGTCGGACACAAGCCATTAGAGGTTTTTGTAGGAGGTATCTTGGGAGTTTTCCTAACAATTTTCTTAATTCAATTTTTTTAAATAATATTTAAAAATTATAAAAAAAGAGGGTTTGCGCCCTTTTTTTATTTTGCTAACTTCCGAACTTCTACGAAAGAAACTAGCCCTAATCTGACATTTAATTCTCAACAAACAATAAATATTTAAATCTACTCAATATTCTTTGATCTACTCAATATTCTTCGATCTACTCAATATTCTTCGATCTACTCAATATTCTTCGACCTTGTGGAGAAGTTAGATGCGAATAGTTCTCCATAAAGTCGAACAATATTTAGACATGATTATTGAAATTTGATTATTGATTATTTTTTTGATTTTATAAACCTTACAAACCTATACACCCAATATCTAACATTATCAAAGACTAGATCGTAAGAACCAATATAACTCTTTTCTTTGCCTCCGAATCCTTTCTTAAACTTTGTGATTCCCTGCCAATTCTTATTTTCTCCGTCAATTGTAATTCCCCAAAAATCATATTTTTTATATCCTTGCGTTTTCGCATCTTGAATCTGTTTCCATTGAAGCAAATATGGCGCCATCAAATTTCTATATTTGCTAGATGACGATCCATGCAAATAAACTGCCAAATCTCCAAAGTATAAAACAATATTAGCTGCAATTATTTTTTTTTCATATTCTGCAAGATACAATCTGGCATAAAGATTTTGTTTATTATCTAAAGATCGACTTTTGTCATTCAAACTTTCCAACATCTTCTGATAGTATTCTTTATTATGAGAAATAAATTTATCACGCTTTGAAGTTTCTTCTGTCAAATCCCAAAAAAAATCAAGTTTTTTTCTAAATTCTCCTTGATCTGTAATTCCTAATTTATAATCTTTAACTTCAACTCCTTTCTTTTTCGCCAATCTAACATTATAACGTGTTTTTTGTTTCATTTCTCTAGAGAGATCTTCTTCTGATTTTTCAAGATCTAATATTAAAGTGTCTTTTGGTTGAACCTCAGAAAACGATTTTCGAAAATTATTAAAACATTTCTGACTTAATTCAACTGGCGGATCAATTTTTAAAAAAAAACTTTTTTCTTTTTTGGCAATTTTTTTAATTTCGCAAAATAATATATTAGAAATTCGTGATTCATTTATTACTGGCCCACGCGGACAATATAAATAACTTTTTCCAAAAGGCAGATCGTATTTTATGATCAAAGCCACAGCAATTAGTTTTTCCGCCCGAGGCGGACCAACCTTGGGCTGGGAATTTTTCTGTCCGAGGCGTAATTGCTCGTTTTGAGCTGGGAATTTTGAATTTATTTGTGATTTGATAGTTTCATTCTTGCTAGATAAATCATCAGTAACCATCAATCTCCACACTTTTCTGCCGATATTCTTCTGGAATTCTCCCCATTGCCAAGATTGCAAAAAGCTTTCTGAATTATTGAAAGCTATGAATTTATTCCAAATTTCTTTTTTATCTTCTTTGAATTGAATTACTTTCATATTATCAGTAAACAAACATTAGATAACTATTGATTAATATTTTTCAAACAAAATGGTAATATATTCAAGACAATCAGATGCGCAAAGTTCTCCATAAAGTCGAACAATATTATTGTCTAACTATTGTCCATAATATTCTTCGACCTTGCTCCGAAGCCATACACACAAAGCTCTTTATAAAACTATTATAATCTCAAATTCGCATCTGCTTTTATGCTTTTCCAATCTTTGATCCCCTTGTCGGCTTTAATATGTTTATACGCCGCAATAGCAATCATTAAAGCATTGTCAGTAGTCAGCTTTGACAGTGGAAAAGAAAAACCGCAAAATGGTAAATTTGATCTGATCGCTTTTTTTAATGATCTTTGCAATTTTTTATTTGCTGAAACTCCTCCTCCTAAAACAATATTTTTTGCTTTATATTTTTGAGCTGCTTTTATGGTTTTAAAGATCAGTACATCAAAAGCAGCTTTTTGAAAAGATGCTGCCACATCTTGCTTGTACCTACTATCTATCTTTTTTCTAGAATTTACTTCGTATAAGACTGCTGTTTTTAATCCTGAGAAACTAAAATTATAATCATTACTGTCTATCATTGGTCGAGGAAATTTAATTTTTTCTTCATCTCCTTTTTTTGCCATTTTCTCAATAATAGGACCGCCAGGATAGCCTAATTTCAAAAGCTTAGCGATCTTATCAAATGCCTCTCCAACAGCATCATCTAGAGTTTCTCCTATAACCTTATAATTCAAATCTTTTTTCATAAGAATGATTTGAGTATGTCCTCCAGATACTGTAAGACAAATAATCGGAAACTCTACTTTCCAAAGTTTAAAATAATTTTTGACTTTATGAACTTTATGAACTTTTGACTTTATGGACTCTTTAAGCCAATTTGCATATATATGGCCTTCAATATGATGTATCCCAATTAAAGGCTTTTGGAGTCCATAAGCAAGAGTTTTTGCCGCTCCAGTACCAACCATCAGCGCAGGGATAAGCCCTGGACCATTAGTTATAGCAATATAATCAATTTTATTCTTACTTATTTTTGCATTTGCTAAAGATCTTTGTAAAACTGGAATTATATTTTTCAAATGCATTCTTGATGCCAAAGATGGAACAACTCCACCAAATTTACTATGCATTTTTACTTGAGATGAAACTATATTTGCCAGCACCTTAGCATTTCCTCTCTTAAATTCAACAATAGCAACTGCTGTTTCATCACAAGAAGTTTCAATAGAAAGAATAATCATAAAACTATTTTAATATTTTGATATACTAACATCTTAACAATACAACATATCTTACCTCTTTACAAATATATAATATATGATAATGTGTAACTTATAGTATATAATGTAATTAGTCATAAGAAACAAGGTTATTAGCAGTAGGAATAGTCATAAGGTTTAAGTTATAAGTTTATTCTTAAACTAATGACTTACAACTAATGACCAGTCTTACTGCCAATGACTTAGTTACCAAAATTTCTGGCCCCTTCGTCTAGTGGTTAGGACATCAGGTTTTTCCGCCTTTGGCGGATCCGCTGTAAGCGGACATCCTACAGTACGTAGTATAAATATGATTTAACAAGACTACAATGTTCTATGTTTATCTATTACAAAGTATTAAAGATAAAGGAACTTATATAGGCTATACTTCTGATTTGAAAAAAAGATTTAAAGAACATAATCAAGGAAAGACAAAATCAATAAAACATAGAATTCCATTTATTCTTATTTATTATGAAGCTTATTTAAATAAAACCGACGCCAGAAAAAGAGAATTAAATTTAAAAAATAATGGACAAAATAGAAATATTTTAAAAGAAAAAATTAAAAATTCATTAAACAGTTAGTTATCTGGCCCCTTCGTCTAGTGGTTAGGACATCAGGTTTTCATCCTGAAAACAGGGGTTCAATTCCCCTAGGGGCTACAAACAAAATAATCCTTTTTAAAAAGGATTATTTTTTATATATCAATTAATATTAGCCCTTTTAAATTTCTAGCCCAAGCTCCTTATAAAGATCTCTGATTTGAGTGGCACAAGTGAAAATATAATTTTTGCCATCTGGTCCTTTATACTCAAATTGGTTTCTTTCTACAATTTTGATCTTAAATCCAAGCTCTTTCATATCACTTATATAATCTTCTGGAAGATCATTGTCTCCTGTATAAAAAGTGTTTTCAGTATCATCTGTAATACCACATCTTTTCTTAAGATATACTGGCCACTCTTTATCAGATTTAATGTCTTTCAAAGCTTTAATTCTGATCTTTTTACTTTCTAGATTAAGAGTCTCAAGAAAGTCTTTGACCTTTCTAACACGCTCTTCTATCGTAAACGGAGTTTTGATTTGAGCAGAACCTATACAGATAATAACTTCTCTATTCTCTTCAATCATTCTTTTTATCAAACGGTAATGTCCATTATGCTCTGGCTGAAATTTTCCGATAAAAAGTCCTAATTTATTTTTTTCCATATTTATCACTTCCTAAAACTTAAAAACTTATTCTTAGATATAGAAATATCAATATATATCTTAGTGTCATCTATACACAGAGTATCAATAATAAAAAAAATGTCAACAATACTATAATTAGTTTTAGTTTCTATATTTCTCAAGGTATATTTCTATGACACTACGTTTATCATGTTTTTCAGGATCAATATCTAATTCCTGCAGAAATCTTTCGACTTTTGATCGGTCCTTAAGATCAAACTTCACTTCTAAAAATGTTCCAAGTTCTTTCGTCGTATCAAGATCAAGCCGAATAAAATCCCCTATCCATGTTTGACGGTTTTTGTGAAAAGTAAAAATTACCTTGCAATTAATATGTTCCAAAATAGATTGCATCTGCTTCCTATCACTAATATCAGATTCAAAATGTTGCCATTTAGCAGAATTATTATCACGGATTTTCATATCTATTTTTTCTTTGCCACCAGAGGTTTTTATTCTAAGTACAGTAAAAGAGCTACTATCTTTATTTGGTATTTCAAAATAAGTATAAATATGTTTAACAGTTAAACCAAATTTAATGTTTTTTAATTTTGCGATATTCAAAGTTTTATCTTTTTCAACTTTGAACTTATATTGGATCTTTTTTATCATAAAGGAAATTTAATAAAACCACTTAGCACAAATAAAATTACAATAATAGTATATACTACAGAAATTAAAATATCTTTTGTCAATTCTTTTTTTGTATATTTTTTAGTATCCTTTGATACCAAATCTGAAACACCATGATGCATTAACATAAAACCAATTACATTGGTTATCCAATAACCTAAAATAATCATAGGTAGAAATAATTTTTCTGAAATAAGTCCGAAAGGCAATGCGAAAATATACGCCAATGGAATATTAACTAACAAATCATTCCACCACGAAAGAGGAGACAAAATAAATCCAATAGTCGCATGAATACCTCCTTTTATTTTTTTCTTCATAAATAACATTATTTAAGATTTTTTATTTAAGATTTTCAGAAGCAACAAATCTTTTTCAAATTGAACCATATCCTCAAACAAAGTTGCATTAATTCCAAATTTCAAAGCCACATCAACATTATTTTGAGTATCATCAAAAAAAGCTATTTCGTCTGATTTAACACCACTTAATTCTTTTTCCAATTTGTTTATCAGATAACTCCAAAATTCATTATGACACTTTCTATAGCCTATAAAACATGAAATAAAATAATCATCAAATATATTTTTAAAATCCATTTCTTCTAAAAGAAACTCAGCCCTGAGCTTTGAGTTATCAGTACATAAATAGCATTTTATTCCCCGAGTGCGAAATTGCTTAATTTGTGATATTATATTTTGATCCAAATATCTTTTTTCAAATTGAAATTGTTTTTGGAAATATTCCTCTGCTGTTCCTTTCCAAGCAAACTTTTCTAAATATGGCACGATCTTTTTTTCAAAACTCGCTTTTCCTTCAATGCATTGTTGCTTATCGCTCCATTTGAAAAAAGAAGTTAAACTTTTTTCAGCTCCTTTGTAACCTTGCCTATCTGATTCCTGACTAAAATAATTCGGAAGTCTAATTAAAACCCCATCTACATCGAATAAAATAACTTTTGGTTTGTTATTGTTATATTTATTAGTTTGCATAATTTTGATAAATTGACAAAATTAAACAGACAATACCTTCAGTTCAGAAAGTTTTTTACAAACAATATTAAATACTTCATCCTTATTGTTTTTTACAACATCAATTAATAGATTGGCCATATCTTTGGTAGGTATAACATATTTTGTATGCATAGGGATCAAAGTTTTAATATTGTATTCGTTGTCCTCGCCACAAATTATCTTATTTCTTCGCTTCATACTTTCAATGATCGGACAGTCTAAAAATATTTTTAGATCAAACAATTCTTGGATTTTTCTATCATAAAAAGCCATATATCCTTCAACAATTATTATCTTCTTTGGTCTCAAAATATGTTTTGTTCTTCCTTTTTCCTCATAGTCAGAATTTAAAATAGTACTCTTAGTCATAACTTCAACTGATTCATTATTTATTAGTTGAATTAGATCTTGACATAATTGTTTAAAATTTATGGAATTAGGATGATCCCAATTTCTCATATTCTCGAAAAATGGAACATCTACTTCTTCTTTTTGATAATCATCAAAATGAACAACTTCAATCAAATCTGGATATTCATCTTTTAATCCATAAGCTAAAGTTGATTTCCCACAACCTGATCCTCCTGCAATTCCTATAATAAAATGAGTCATAAAAAATCAATTAATAAATTAGTTAAACTTAAATTCTTTAATAGCATAGATATCAATGCCATATTTCTTATAAACTTTCTTTACACTAATAGATGTAGCTTGAGATCTATTAAAACCAAGTTTCTTGATCATCAGTTCAACCTTTGCAACTGATCTTGCTTCAATTTCCAAATATGGAGGAATTTTTGGCCAAAAATCTATTTCAATCTCAACATCATCTAAAATGTAACTTATACGCCTATTCTCCTGATACGCTTTGGCGATATATCCTAATTTTTCTAAAAATAGATTTGTTTTTTTAAAATCACCAACATCAATTTCAAGTTCTTTTGTTCCATCAATATTATCATTTTGAATCTCTTTTATGGCCATTGTGGTTCTTTTTCCATCAGTTCGAAGTCTGATCCAGGAATTTTCTTTCGGAGGATTAAAATTATAAACAAATCTTTTTTGAAATTTCTCACCAATTCTTTTAGCGCCTAAAATATTTAGCTTAGCTATCATTTTTTCAACATCAATATCTAGTACCTTAACTTCAAATTCTGTTTGCATAGTATTTTAAAAATATTTTTGATTATAAAACCCTCTGAAAAACACAGTTTTTGTCATTCCTGCAAATGTTTACTGGTTCAGTGACAAAGTTTTGTCAGTGAATTAATAAACGTCTACAATCAGAAAAAAGAATCTAGAATTTAATGTAAAAAATAGATTCTAAGGTAAAAATTTATTAGCTTATCAGAACTTCCTATACAGAATTTACTCAAATTTTTTATAGAATTTATTTTCCAAGTAACACGCAACACCTCTTTTACTTGCATCAAAATGTGGCATTGGTAATTTTTTAGGATCTACCCACAACCATTTGTCACATTTATCTACTTCCATATTTTTTAATGCACCAGAAAATTCATTCGCAAATAAAACAATCGAGATATAATGAAGTCCTTCATTTCGATAAGTTTCCAGATTGTTTGTTACTGCGATCACTTTTGGATCTTTAATATCTAAATCCGTTTCTTCCTTGACCTCTCTTATTATCCCTTCTTCAAAAGTTTCTCCTGATTCAAGATGTCCTCCAGGAATTGAATAATATGGTGCATGACTGCCTTTTCTTTTGCCAATAAGCATTTTTCCGTCACAATTAACAATAACAACACCTAATCCAACTTTTGGTTTTTGTTCTTTTTTTGCTGGCATAAATTTATATAAAGCTTATTAAACAGCCAATTTATACTTTAATGATAGCAGATATTTTGCAATTTATAAAGAAAATGTATAGAATATAAATAATGAACGTTTTAACTAAACAATTTTATACTCAACCAACTACAGAGATCGCTAAACAATTGCTTGGCAAGTTTTTATGTAGAAAAATAAACGGAAAATTATATATTGGAAAGATCGTAGAAACAGAAAGTTATCTTGGAAGAAAAGATCTAGCTTGTCACAGCGCAAAAGGGATGACAAAAAGAAATGAAGCAATGTTCGGACCAGCAGGATATGCTTATGTCTATTTCATATATGGAATGTATCATTGTTTTAATGTCGTGACAGAAAAAGAAAACGATCCCTGTGCGGTTTTGATCAGGGCTTTAGAACCGGTTGGAATGCCCAGATGTAAGAACACAAAATCTTGTGTTCCTACGACAAATGGACCAGCAAAATTATGCCGAGAATTCAAAATAGACAAGAAACTAAACAGCTATGATCTCACTCTTGGTAAAAAGCTTTGGATTGAAAACGGTGATACCATAGAACAAAACCAAATAAAAAGATCCAAACGCATTGGTATAGATTATGCTGGCGTCTGGAAGAACAAATTGTTAAGATTCTATATCAAAAATAATGAGTTCATTTCAAAAAGATAATTATTCTTCGAGCAGAGCGATAACGCAGTCGAGAAGTCAAACGCATAGTTCTCCACAAGGTCGAACAATATTGTATTGTTATATTGTTATCTCTTGCCCAGTTCTTTTAATGCCATTTTAATTCTTTCACTAACATCTTTGATCTCAGCAGGAATTTCAGCAATCGCCTTTTTTGCTTCAGATGGACTATATCCTAAGCCAACCAAAGCTTCAATGGCATCTGTATGATCATTTATTTCTTTGCTCTTTTTTTGCAAAACTTCATCGCCTTCTATATTTGAAAATTTATTACGAAGCTCTAGAACAACTCTTTCTGCTGTTTTCTTTCCAATTCCAGAAACACGAGTAAGGATGCTTGAATCACCTTTGGCAATTGCAATTTTAACAGTTTCAGCATCTGCCAAAGATAAGATTCCGAGACCAGCTTTTGGACCAATTCCTGAAATTGAGATCAAATGCTCAAATAATTCAAGTTCCTGATAACTCATAAAACCATACAGAGCTAACGAGTCTTCTTTAACATTTAAATATGTAAAAAATTCCGTTTCATCATCAATCTTATTTTGACAAGACAACATAAAAACTTTATATCCAACACCACCAGACAATAATATAATAAATTTTTCATTTTTAAAAATAATTTTTCCCTTTAAATAAGCAATCATTAGTTTAGAATTTAGAGTTTAGAATTTGGAATAAAAAAAGAAGTTCTTAAAAAACGCATCTTTTAACTTCCATACTGATCTGAATTCAGTTTAAACTACAAATAGAATCAAATTTTAAAGACAGAAAACAAATTATAAAATATAAACTTATTAGTTTTTTAAATATTTTTAAATTACTATTCTATATTCAAAATTCTATATTCTATATTCAAATATAACCCCATTTGACAATTCTAGCAAATTATAATACCATTCAAGTATTAATAATAATTTAATTATCAACAAATATGCCTAATACTAAATCTGCAAAGAAAGAACTAAGAAAAAGCGAAAGAAGAAATAAGATCAATACCAGATCTAAAGTTAAAATGAAAAAGATGATCAAAGAATTAAATGAACTTGCAACTACTCTCGAGAAAAAGACAGAAACTGTCACTGATAAAAAGCTTAAAGATATTGAAAAGATACTTAAGAATGCTTATAAGCAAATAGATAAAACTGCTAAGAAAGGAATAATCAAGAAAAATACAGCTTCTCGAAAGAAATCCAATCTTGCTAAGAAGGTAAATTCCATCCAACAGAAAAAGTCTAAAAAATAACTTGAATTTAATAGATTTATACTCCTTTGCTAAGATAATTTCGTATAATACGCCGTAGTTTTTTATAAAGTTTTGTTTGATTTTAAATGAAAAAGTAATCTTTTTAAAATCTACAAAATCGGAATTCGAAAAGCGAAGGAGTATAAAAACAAAATAAAAAGACCGCTTTAAAAAACAAAATTCGAGGAATAGACCAAAAAAAATCACCTAAAAATTAAGGTGGTTTTTTTTGTATTAGATCTATTAAACCCTATGCGATTGAAACCACAAGCAGATCAAGCGCCAACCTAGATTTGATCTTTCCAGATTTGATTGCTAAATCCGCATCAAAAAGCTTTTGATATATTTTTTTCAAAGTTTCAATTTCAAACCTCTGACATTGCTGAATGCTTTTTTGAACAACATAAGGATGCATTTTTGTTTGAGAAATTATTTCGTTACTAGGAAATCCTTGGTCTAATAAACTTTTTATCTTAATTAAATTACGAAATTGATAGACAAACATTGTGAGAATATAATTTTCATTCAAACCTTCTTGAATCTGTCTGTTCAAAGATAGCACCGCCTTGCTTTTATTTTTCGAGCTTATATTATCAATTAAATTAAATATATTCATATCTACTTTAGATTTTACAAGCAAACCTATATCATCTTCTTTAATTTCATTTCCATCACAATAGTTCAGAAGCTTTTCAATCTCATTAGAAGTTTCCCATAAATTATACGACTGACTTACTTTTCCCCTTCTATCTTTTTGGGCAAACCCTTTTCCCAAAATGATCACAAAATTATTCAAAGCGTTTCTATTTATTTTCCCACCTCCTTTTTCAATTCTATTTTTGATCCAATTTTCAAATTGAGCTTCTGCCGGAACTAAAAATTCTTTCATCAAAACGACCCCTGATCTTTCCAATTTCACTAACTCTTTGTATATCTTTTTTCTTTTATCTAGATTTTCTTCTATAAAAAATATTTTTGTCCCCTCCTGAATATCTTTAAAATATTTTAAGATCAGATCTTCAGAACAAAGTTCGGATTTTAAGCTATGAGCTGGTTTAATTTGTTCAGATTCAGATCTATCAGACTCTGAAGAGTGAACTCCTGTTTTTACCAAAGGAAATAAGCTGTTTTTAATTATTACCAATTTATCACTGCTAAAAAGAGAAGACCCCATCAATGCAGATCGAAGTTTAGATATCTTTTCACTTTGTGAAAAACTTTGATCCTTCCAGTTAATTTCAATAATATTCATCTGATCTCCGCTTTTCTTAAAAAGCTCTTTCTCCTTTTTTATCTCCTCTGCCATAGAAAAGTCATCATCACCGAAATAGAGATGGACATTTGTATTGTTATTGTTAATCATAAAATAATTTTATTTCCTTGATAGCTAATAATTGTAGATAAATTTCTAATTAACCTAATTATTCTAATTTCTAACTAATGACCAAATCACAATTACCAATAAATAATCATATCTAAAATATTGTTCGACTTTATGGAGAACTTTGCGTGATAAACTTCTCGACTACGCTATCGCTCATTTCGGGATGATATTATATAATTTAGCGATTTATAGATTTGGTTAGAAATAAGAGAAAATAGATTCTGAAATAAATTCAGAATGACAAATTCCGTTGGAATTCATTACATGCTTAATACTGTATACTTTATACTGAATACTCTATCCCACTTCCCACTTCACTTCCTGATTCGTCTGGACAACTTGAATCCAAATTTTTCCCGGTACAAATTTAATTTCCTCTCCTGTTTCGTTATAAAAATATAATTTAGATCTCATATTCGTTTTATCCTTTTTCCATTTTCCCTTGATCTCCCAGCCATTTTGATAGACAATCGCCTCGCCTTCTCCCTCAATATCCATGTCATTATACTGCCCCTGTATTTGCCTTGATGCGGCAAACATAATCACCACGTTTTTGGTGCTTATTTGCTTTAATGTCAACTTATCTTTATCTATCTTATCTCCTTTAGTCCTAAAATAAAGATTTTTTTCAAAGTCATAAGTATAATTAACTTTATAAATTGAAGGATATCCAATGCTGATCTTTCCATTCTTATCTATCGGATCTTCTTTATCATAAAATTTATATCCTTCAAAATTGCTTTCCAATCTATATCCAACACGCTCAGAATATTCTCTGAGTTTTTCTACAGTTGTAAAGCCATCGTGCGGTTTTGGAAGACCTGGTTTCCGAAAAAACACACTACCGTCTAAATACAAAGCATTTACATTATCCATAACCTTATTATTTAATTTATCCAGAGCATAATGAGAACCTCCCCAATGAGCATAAATCGCGTCAAATCCCATCGCTAGTGGAATAAAATCATGTCTGGCACTTCTTATACTGCCAATCTCTGCTGGCTCAGAACAAATATAAAGTGACATATAGCGAGTGATCCCATTTGTTACAACTGGCATTTCAACCACTAGATCTGCCTCGGATATTCCACTTAAAGGCCAAGCCTCTAGATCTCCCGCATGCATCACTGCGAATGGTCTTGCTTTAGCATTATCACACTTAATTCCACTGATTAAATTTATGTCTTTTTCAAGCTCTTCTTCATTGTTATTTTCCTCAGTTACAACAATATCATCTTGATCTTTATTCTCAATCGTGATCGTTCTGCCCTTAAGCCATAGATCCAGAGTACTTATAAATATTATACATAAAACAACTATTACAACTGCTATAGCTATATAAATTTTTTGATTTTTGTTTAATTTTATTGTTATCATCTTTTATACGTTTTATCATTTTAAAGTTTTATGCATAAGTAACAGTCACAGAATTTTATCGCTAATCGCTCCTGACAACCATTACCGTCCTAAGTGAAGCAATAGCAATACCAGATACCAAACCATCCTGAACGGAACGATGCAATACCTCGTCATCCTGAGTGTAGTGATAGCGAAGTGAAGGATCCCGAAGCTAATATCACAAGATTTTATACTACAGTTCTGCGCGCATAGACTCGGGATTCTTCACTCCCTATGGTCATTCAGAATGACGATAAATCTTTAAACTCAAAATTTCCAGACTTAATCAATTCCATTTTCTTTTTTCTTGTCCATCCTTTTATTTTCTTTTCAGCCGTTATTGCTTCAATAGCGGTGTTGAATTCTTGAAAATATATTAATTTTTCAATATTATATTTTGATGTAAAACCTTTTATCAACTTATTTTTATGTTCATACATTCTTCTATTTAAATCATTTGTGATCCCTGTATATAAAACAGTATTCCTTTTATTAGTCACAATATAAACATAACAATGTTTTTGGTTCATATGATTGTTTTATTTGTCCTGAACGATAGTAAAGAATCCCGAATTTAGTTTCGCATAATGTAATAGAAAGTTCTGCACGCATAGATTCGGGATTGCCACGGTCGTTCCTCCCTCACAATGACAGCTTCTTTATATCCTCATTATATAATATTACCCAAACAAAAACAAACTGATATAAGTTAAAAGTTTATAAAGTACCCATTTGTTGTAAAATTCTCAAAACCTGTCTGTCAACACAAACACGCAAGTACAATAAAAAAAGAATAGAAATTTGCTTCTACAAACTTTCCATCCTTACAAACACAATTTTATTGTTCTGACAATACTGCTTTGATTTCTTCGACAGCATCGTCAATATGTTTAATTGTTCCCGCTGGACCGCTTTCTGTAAAAAGGTCAGTACAATTTGCTGGAACAATATTTGTTACCTGTACTACAATAAAGGCTGTATCAGCTCTTTTTGCAATAATACTGGATCCAGCACTCTCGATTTTGATTATTTCAAAATCAATATTCCTGTCGCTTATAGCATCTTCAATTGTTTCTATAGCAACATAAAACTTTGCGGCAGAAAGATCATCATCCATAGAAGGATTCTTTACCGAAGATTGAACGTTCAATTCCGTGCTAACAACTAGAACATGTATAATCTCATCTGATCCTTTTTCCAGTTTTATTATTACATCTCTTATATCTTCTTTTTTTCCCATATTTTCACCTCCTTTTATTACGCTTTAATATGGGATAACTAAAGAAATTATATATCACACACAAAAAATGTCAATTGAAACAACCTGCGCAGGAACCTGTTGGCTCAAGTTTTATGACCATAGAGACGCAGCAGTACTGCGTCTCTACTTTTTTTAATTTCAAAAAATCTTTCCAATTCACAAAAGGCTCCACACAGGAGTATGGAGCCAACGAAGTTTAGTATAGGGAAACATTCAGAACGACTTACAAACCCGCAAAAATGCTCCGCATCTCATATTCGAAAATTAGGAATTGTTAAAATGTTAGTATGTCAAAATCCTAAAAAGATAAAAAGCTACAACCTAAAAACCTAGATTCTCCATCTCCTCCCAATTATCCCCCACTTTTATATCAACTATGATCGGTACTGAAAAATCTATTTTTTTTCCATCAATATCCAGATGACTATTTTCCATAATTTTCTTGATCTCTTTTGTAACTTCTGTCAAATTTTCTTTTTTAATTGAAAAAAGTAATTCATCATGAACTTGAAGAATAAGTTCTACCGCATCTTTGTTCTTTTTGTTATAATCATCTATCCACTGATCAACTTTCAACATCGCAATTTTCATAATATCAGCAGCAGCTCCCTGAATCGGCATATTGATTGCCATTCGCTCAGCTGCACTTCTGAGCATTCCATTAGAAGAGTCTAGTTCTGGCAAATATCTTTTTCTTCCCCACAATGTTTTTACATATCCATCTTTCTTCGCATCTTCCTTGGTTTTTTCAATATATTTTGCAACACCCGAAAACTTCTTCATATAATTTTCGATAAATTCTTTTGCCTTGTCTCTCTGAATTCCCGCTCCCTGAGCAAATCCATAAACTCCCATTCCATAAATTACCCCAAAATTCAAAGCCTTAGCTGATCTTCTCATTTCAGTGGTCACGTCCTTAAGCGAAACTTGATTCACTTCTGCTGCTGTCGCACTATGAATATCCAGACCCTGATCAAATATTTCTTTCATCTTTTTATCATCAGACACCATAGCGATCACGCGAAGTTCAATCTGCGAATAATCAAGAGACACAAGAGCTCTTCCTTGCTCTACAATAAATGCTTTTCTAATTTTCCGTCCAATATTCGTTCTTGTCGGTATATTCTGCAAATTTGGACTAGAAGATGAAAGTCTCCCAGTAGCTGTAATTGTCTGATTAAAAGTCGTATGAAGATGATTCGTTTTTTTACTCACTAATTTGGGTAAAGCATCAACATATGTGTTTTTCAATTTTACTAATTCTTTATATTCAGAAATAAAACAGATAATAATATGCTCTTCTTTAAGTTTTTCCATTTCAGGAGCAGCAACTGAATAACCAGTTTTTGTTTTCTTGATCCCCTCTGTAGATAATTTCATTTTGTCAAACAAAACATGCGACAATTGCAAAGATGAATTTATATTGAAAGTTTCATCGCCTGAAAGAGTATGTATCTTTTTTTCAAGTTTTATAATCTTTTTTTCAAGTTCTTCTGATAGAATCTCTAATAATTTTACATCTAGGTTAATTCCGTTTAGCTCCATTTTCACAAGCACTTTTATAATTGGCATTTCAATCTTATAGAATAGATATTCCATACCTTCTTCTTTCAACTTCGTATTCATAACTTGATAAAGATCAAAAAAATGACTAAGTTTTGCAATCATACTTGAATTTTTGATCTTTTCCTGAACTTCCTGCTTGTTCTCGATCTCTTCATTATTGCTATGTCCTAAATAATCAAATATTATCTTATCTTCGCTATAGTCTCTTTTCCCTGGATCAAGCAAATATGCCCCAAGCATTATATCAAATTCCAATCCTTTGACATCAATATTATGACTAGCAAGACTTTCAATATCACGCTTGAAAAAGTATCCAATTTTTTTATAATTCTCATCTTCTAGAATCGGCTTTAACTTCAAGAGCAATGAATTCTCTACTAAAGTAGAAACATTGAATAAATTAGGTTTATTATCCTTTAAAACCAGTGGAATAAAATATATCGGACTTTCTTTCCAAAGAAAAACCATCCCAGTCAGATCCCTTTGATTTATATCGTCATCACCGCTTCTAGTCTGAAAAACAAACTTCTTTTGCTTTCTTAATTCTACTAAAAATTCATCAACTTTCTTGTCCGTATCTAGAATTATATATCTTACATATTTTTTATCATTATCATTTTTAACTTTTAACTTTTTACTTTTTACTCCATTCTTATTTGCTTTCTCAACCCTGTCCATTAAACTATAAAATTCTAATTCCCTGAATAGATCGTTTAACTCTCCTTTATTATAATCACCCCAAATACAATCTTTCAGATCTAACTTTATATCCATATCAATTTTAATCGTTGCTAATTCCTTACTCATCAAGGCTTCTTTTTTTTGTGCGATCAATTTTTCTTTTACTTTTGGCTTTATCAAATCATCTGTCATATTTTGTTCAATCGCCTTGTAAAGTTTTTCGATTGAACCAAAGTTTATAAGCAAATCAATAGCTCCCTTCTCTCCAATACCCTTAACGCCAGGAATATTATCTGACGGATCTCCCCGTAATCCCTTAAAGTCTATAATCTGATCTGGCTTTAACCTATATCTTTCTTTAACAGCTTTCTCGTCATAGATAACTGTATCTTTGATTCCTTTGCGTAAAGTATAAACATCTGTATTCTTGTCTATAAGCTGCAAAACGTCCAAATCACCCGTCACAATTGTAGTTTGTAGTTTGTAATTCTTAATTTGTAATTCATTGTTCGCTTGCTTTGCAAGCGTACCTATTATATCATCTGCTTCAAACCCATTTCTTTCTATAATTATTATATTCAAAGCTTTCACAACTTCTTTTATTCTAGGAATTTGATCATAAAATTCCTGGTCTGGTTTTTTCCTGCCTGCTTTATATTCAGCATAGATTTCATCTCTAAAAGTTCCACCTTCTACATCAAAAGTACAAACGATATAATCAGGTTTTAATTCTTTTATAACTCCTAAAAGAACAGAAGTAAAACCATAAACAGCATTTATAAGCTCTCCTCTTTTTGTTGTTAGTGGCGGTACCGCGTGATACGCTCTATGCATCAATGCGTTACCATCAATAATAATTAACTTTTTTACTTTATTTTCCATAAATTTTATTTGATGTACAGTTATCTAAAAACAATTCTTTAAAATCATATATCTGAAACAATTGAGTCCTCTTCATTATCTGTTTTTATATCTTTTTTAAATTCAACTGAATTCTCAAGATTATATATCCTATCCTTTAATTCTTTTATTTCGTCCTCAAGGTCATTGTGCTCGCTCAAATAATTATTTATTATATCTTTGTTCTCTTCAGTTTTTTCTTTCAATAATTCAACATTCTCTTTTAAGCTCTTGGCTTCCATTTCATAAAATGTTTTTTCATCTTTTGTTTCAATTCCTTTTTTTAGCTTTTCTTCCAACTGCTTTAATCTTCCATCTAGATATGTTTTTGTAATCATAAATTTATCATTTTAATATTTTAACATTCCAAGTATTTCCTTAATTTTTGTCATCCTAAACTTGTTTCAGGATCTTTTTTCTTTTAAGTTTAATTTATACTATTTACACTATACTTTCTTTTTTCACGCAAACACAATATTATTGTTCGACCTTGCTCCGAACTATATGCGATAAATTTCTCCACAAGGTCGAAAAATATTAAAACATTATTATATTTTCAGTCCAGTCAAAATATTTGAAGATTCATATGTTTAGTTATTGTATATAGACAATAGATTCTGAAACAAGTTCAGAATGACATTCTAGAAATTTATCCTTCTGACATTTTCATCAATAAATTCAAATTTTAAATTTAATCTTTTTTTTGGTAAAATATTCTCAATTTTTTCTGGCCACTCAATAATTATAATATTATTTTCTCCGCTGATTATATCTTCCCAACCTAAATCCAAGATTTCCTGAGAATCAGAAATACGATAACAATCAAAATGATATAAAGTATATTTTTTATTTATTTTCTTTGAAGAAAGATATTTTTTTATAATCAAAAAAGTCGGACTGTTTACAATTTCCTTGATCCCCAATTCTTCTGCTATACCTTTAGCAAATATCGTTTTTCCTCCTCCCAGATCACCATAAAGACAAACAAGCCAATTAGAACTTTTAGCTTTATTTATTTCTAGCCATTGTCCAACCAGATCTTTCGCAAACTCTTTGGTTTGCTTAAAATCTTTACTTATAATTTGATTCTTTATCATACTAATAGATATTGGTTAATATTCTATGACTTTCGCGTTTGGAAGCTTAGCCTCTCCACGCTAATCCTATTGTTACGGTTTATCTTTAATATAAAAAGTAATATTCTAAATGGAAAATAACTGTATAGAGGCTAAGCTTCCATATACAGAACAAACTTATAGATCTTAATCCTATCTAGGTTAATTTTAGCAAAACACTACAATAAAGCAATACAGATCTATAGAACGTACAAAGTCCTTGACAAAAATTCTAAATATGATAAATTAGTTAATCAACATTAAATTATATAAAAATCCTTAATTTTAATCAAAAATATGGGACTTTCATCAAAAGAACAAATAATTGATCAAATAAATAAAAGCGAAACGATCCTACTTTGCACAAGCAAAAACCCAAGTGGAGATGCTCTTGGCGCTGCTCTTGGCTTTTATTCTATTCTAAAAAAGTTAGACAAAAAAACAGACATAGTATGCCCAACTGCGATCTTAGAGAAATTTTCTTTTATGCCATCTTCAGAATTAGTTACACACAAACTTGAAGGAGCTCGTGATTATATATTTTCTGTTGATATTAGAAAAGATAAACTGCAACAACTTAGATATGAAGTAGAAGACAGTAAATTGAAAATCTTTATAACAGCAAAAAATGGAGACCTAAAAGAAAAAAATATAAACCTAGAATCTTCAAAATTCAAATACGACCTGATAATAATTTTAGGAACTGTTGATCTAGAAAACTTAGGAAATCTTTATGATGAAAACCCAGAGCTTTTTTATGAAGCTCCGATTGTCAATATTGATAATAGTCCCTCAAATGAATATTTTGGAAAAATTAATCTAGTTGATGTTGCTACTTCTTCGTCTTCTGAAATTGTGTATGAAATAATTTCAAGTATTAATGAAAAATTAATTGATGATAAAATTGCCACAAACCTTTTGACTGGAATTATTACAAAAACTGAAAGTTTTCAAAATAAAAATACAACACCAAAAGCTTTTCTAGCCGCTGCTTCACTTATCGCTAAAGGAGCGAAAAAAGAGGAAATCATAAGATATATATATAAAACAAAATCCATATCAACTTTAAAGCTGATGGGTACTATAATGTCTAATTTAAAATACAATAAACAACATAGATTAGGTTGGAGCGTTATAAGCAAAGAAGACTTTTCAAGAACAAATACTACTCCTGAAAATATTAATTTAGTTGTCAGTGAATTAGCAAGTAGCTCTCCTGAGTTTGATTTAATGTTCTTATTATATAAAAACAATGGAAAAATCAATGGAATAATAAATTTTTCTGAAAAAATAAAGATCAATGATTTTAAAAATATATTTAATGGAAAAATTGAAGATAATCAAATATTTTTTACTTCCGATCAAGCTGATATCAAACTAGCTGAAAAAGACGTTTTGAAAAAGATAAAAGATTGGAAAGACGGAATAGCAACTATGAATTAAGAATAGTAGATAATAGAAATAAATCAGTTCAATGTCAATGGCTTGAGCTTTTTTGTTTTAATTCGAAAATTATTCCAAAATTAAAAATCCAAATTTACCCTGTTAAATGCAAAGCAATTTTTGTAAAGAAAAATTATTTAACAGGGTGAATTCCAAATGAAATTAAAATGACAAAATTTAAAAAATAACTAATAACTTTTTGACATTTAAATTTTAGATTTGATTTGGAATACTTTAAACTTTGACATAATTTGAAATTAGATACTATCTGATTCGCAATTCAAAATTCAAAATTCTTTATTCAAAATTCAAAATTCTTTATTCAAAATTCAAAATCAGATCCATATTGCCAATTCTGCCACTATTTAGTAATATATAGATAAAGATCAATAATAAATATATTAATAATATGAAAAAAATACTTAAGGATACAACTAATAATGAAGAGAGAAAAGAACTCAAAGAAAAATTTCAAAGCGAAACAATTAGTAAATTGTATCATAAAGGTGAAGAAGATAGAGCAACATCTTTAGCAGACAAACATCATCTTGCGTATGTTGATCTCAGCTTGGTTCCAGTAAATTCTGAAACTTTAAATTCAGTTTCAAAAGAAGTAGCACAAAAAGCAAATTTAGCTGTAATTTATAAAGTTGGTAAAAAGTATAAGATCGCAGTTACTGATCCTGAAAACTATGAAACAAAAAAATTCCTTAAGGATCTAAAAAAACAAGATGGCGCTAGCTATAGTTTGGTAATGGTTTCTGAAGATAGTTTAAAGAAAGCTTGGGCAAATTATGACAAAGTGACTGTAACTGAAAAGTTTGAGAATCAGAATATAACCTTAAAAGAAGAAGATCTAACTGAATTTGAGAAAGGAATAACTACAATTATAGATTTGAAGAAAAGAATCTCTGAAATAAATACTACTGAAATCTTTAATATTATAATGGCAGGCGCTATAAAAACAAAATCTAGTGATATTCATATTGAACCTAATTTAGACTATGTCAGACTTCGATATAGAGTTGATGGAGTCCTTCAAGACATTGTAAATTTACCGAAAAAAGTACACGGCACAATCGTTTCAAGAGTAAAAATGCTTTCAAAAATGAAACTTAACGTTTCTGATTCTCCTCAGGATGGTCATTTTGGCATTGATCTTGAAAATACGACTGTAAATATAAGATCTTCTATACTTCCAAGTAGTTTTGGTGAAAGTATCGTTCTGAGAATTCTTTCTGATGAAGGAACAGGATTGAAACTTGATGAACTAGGATTCAATCAATATTATTTAGAATTACTAGAAGAACAACTTCTCAAACCTACAGGAATGATCCTTGTGACAGGACCAACTGGAAGCGGTAAGACTACTACTTTATATTCTTTTGTCCGAAGATTAAATCAACCCAGTATAAAAATAATCACATTGGAAAATCCTGTAGAATATAGAGTTGAAGGAATTTCTCAAACTGAAGTTGGAGAAGATACTGGAATGACTTTTGCAGATGGACTTAGAGCCGTGGTTCGTCAAGATCCAGATGTTGTTATGGTCGGAGAGGTAAGAGATGCTGAAACAGCAGAGATTTCCATTCAAGCCGCGCTCACGGGACATATGGTACTCTCAACGCTTCATACGAACAATGCAGCTGGTGCAATTCCAAGATTATTACATTTAAAAGTAAATCCAGCTCTGATCGCTCCTTCAATTAATATTGTTATTGCTCAAAGGCTTGTTAGAACATTATGTGAGCATTGCAAAGAAGAATATGTGCCTGCTCAAGAAACTATCGATAAGATAAAAAGTGTTTTTAAGAATATGCCACGAAATAATAGGCTGGAAGTTCCAAGTGATATAAAAGTTATTTATAGAAGTAGCGGGTGTTCTAAATGTAATTTCATCGGATATAAAGGAAGAATAGGAATCTATGAAATGTTTGCTTTAACACCGCATATTGAGAAAATCATTCTTGGCAACACTTCTTCATCAGATATATCAAAAGCTGCAAGAGAAGAAGGAATGATATCAATACAAGAAGACGGAATCTTAAAAGCAATTGAAGGGAAGACTTCTTTAGAAGAAGTCAGAAGAGTAACAGGAGAGATCTTTGTTGCAAAATAGAATATAATAGAAATCTCTTATTTTAGTAATTCAACTAGTCTAGCCTCTAAGTGACTTTTAAAGCCACTTAGAGGCTTTAAGTTTGTTGAATAATTTCAAAAAAAGATTAACAAAATAAAATCCTTACACCTTGAATCTCTTAATATTTACTATATCTTTCCATATATTCAGCAGACTTTATATTATTTCCCACCTGTTCATATACTCTCGCTATCCAAAATAATATTTCGGGATTATTACTATCTAGTTCCAAAGCTCTATTAAAATCATCTAACGCATTATTATAATCTTTAACAACAAAATATGATTTTCCTAATTCAATCCAAGCATCACGATAACTCTGATCTAATTTAATTACTTCTTTAGTTTTATTTATAGCAAAATATGGTTCATTGATCTTATTAAATAGACCAGCTATTAAAATGTCATTATACTTTTTGTTTTTTATGCTTCGTTTGTTTTTTAAACTGTCTTCAATTATAGAAATATTATTTTTGTATAAATCATTTTCGCTTGTTTCAATTCTCTCAAAATAGTCATTAAGATCATTATCACTATAAAACTCCAGAAGACCTAAAAGATATGTTATTTCAATATTATTATCATTCTGAGAGAATAAATTTAACAACAACTCAGATGCTTTACTGTTTTGATTATTTGCAATTAAGCTTTTTGCTAATTTAATATTTAAGCTTTCTTTATCATCAAAGTCAATTGCTTTGTTATAATATTTTATCGCATTTAAAATATCTCCTTTCTTGTAATAAATATCACCCATAATTTCATAAGCTCTATGATCATATTTATTTTCTCTTAATGCGCTATTTATTTCATTTTGAGCATTTTCTAATTGATTAAATCTAAGAAATATTTCTGCTCTTCTGATTCTTGCTTGATATATAATATCTCTATTCCCATCAATTACCGCAGCATATTTATAATCATTAAGAGAAGTAGTATAATTTCCAACTAAACTATTATAGTCTCCTGATCTCAAATAGTTATTAGATGTAAAAACTTGCCATTTATGGAAAATAACCATTAATATAAATATTATAAAAATTGCAATAAATTTTTTATTTTTTATTTTTTTATTCATACTTGATATAATTAACGACATACCTCTAGTATATCATTTGAACAAAAAAAATAAAACACTCAACAATTTGCAGACAGTTAGGTCCTCAGCTTTTAAAAGGATGAGGGTGGAGAAACTTCCGAGGAATAGACCAGAAATTCCATAACAGGAACCCAAACTACCCGGGTCTGGGATAATATCCCCGACTGTCTACAAATTATTAAGTGTTTTTAAGATTATTCTAGCTCAACTGTCAATACTATCACATAATCATAATCTTGTCAATACTCAAATCATACTCAAATCATACCCTGTATTCATACTGGATTCATACCCTAGATTCGTAGTATTAAGTATACAGTATTAAGTATTAAGCAAAATAAAATTACTTTCGTCTTAAACATTAGATGCCACAGAATTAGTATTGCTTGATACTTAATACTAATACACTTATTGTTTAAAATGTTAATTATATGTTAAAATATTAGTATGTTAATATGTTAGTACGTTGTTATGAAAACGACAGATCCAAAAGAAGAAACTGATGAAATAAACTTTGAACTATCATTAAGACCAAAATGTCTTGATGATTTTATAGGACAAGAAAAAATTAAAAAAAACCTTGACATACTGATACAAGCTGCAAAAAAACGAAATGAAACTGTAGAACATATGCTTTTTCACGGATCTAGTGGATTAGGAAAAACCACTTTATCTTATTTGATTGCCAATGAAATGGGAAAAAATATCAGAATTACCTCTGGTCCTGCAATTGAAAAAGTAGGAGATCTCGGAGCAATTCTTACTAATATGGAAGATGGTGATATTTTATTCATTGATGAAATCCATAGATTAAATAAATTAATTGAAGAAGTTCTATATCCTGCAATGGAAGATTACGCTCTTGATATTATTGTTGGAAAAGGACCTTCTGCCAGAACTATAAGATTAGATCTTCCAAAATTTACTCTCATAGGAGCAACAACAAGAATTGATCTAATTTCATCCCCTCTCTTAAATCGTTTTGGTATCTCTCAACGGCTTGAATTCTATAACAACGAAGAAATTGAATACATTATAAAAAGATCCAGCAAAATACTTGGCTTGAAGATTGATTCTGCTGGAGCAAAAAAAATATCTCAAAGCTCACGACAAACACCAAGAATTGCTAATCGCCTTTTAAAGAGAGTTCGTGATTTTGCTCAAGTTAAAGGCAATGGTATGATTGATGAAAATATTGTTGAAAAAACTTTCGATTATCTAGAAATTGATGAAACAGGACTTGAACATACTGATAGAAAGATCCTTGAAATTATAATTGAGAAATTTAACGGAGGTCCAGTTGGTGTTTCAACGCTAGCAGCATCTCTTAGTGAACAAGAAGATACTATTGAATATGTTTACGAACCATATCTTCTACAACTTGGGTTTATAGAAAGAACTTCTCGCGGTAGAAAAGTCACAAAACTTGCTTATAATCATTTGAGAATTGAATGTCCTAAAAGTAACGAAGATACTTTACTATGAACACTATGAATTACAAATACAAATTCACTACTATTTGTTCATGATTCATAATTTATAATTTATAATTCTAATATATGTCTTTTCCTTTTGTAGATTTTCTTGCATTTGTATTTATTCCATTAAGTCTTTTTTTCATTTTCGGTTGGATTATTTCTCATCATCTACATAATTATGGAATAAAAGGAGATTCAACTAAAAATGTTGCTTATTTTTTTATGACAGTTCTGATTTTGATATCACTGATCATAATTATTATATTCTTCTCTATTAACTGGAATAGTCTTGATGTTCGAGATTTCATATCAAAAATCAACTTATAAATATGAAATATGAAAAAAAAATCAATTAATTTATTCAAAGAAGAAAAACATAAGTTTCCTGGACAACATCATAACGAAAAAGTTGTTTTAGTAGTCAGAAAACATATTCTAGTTCTTCTTCCATACGCCATCCAAATTACAGCACTTTGCATCTTGCCAATAGTATTCTATACACTTATTGCTCCTTTTGTATTTCCTATCTTCTTAGAACCACCATATAATAGAGCTTTCTTACTTTTTACTATTATATATTATGGTTTTTTATGGATTATGGTTTTTATAGTATGGGTAGATTATTATTTAGACATTTGGATCGTAACTAACCAAAGATTGCTAAATATAGAACAAATTGGTTTTTTTAATCGCGTTGTTTCTGAATTAGACTTAAAAAGAATTCAGGATATTACAAGCAGTGTTCATGGACTGATTCCTTCAATATTTGGTTTTGGAAATGTCCAAATTCAAACAGCAGCAGAAGAAAACAAATTTGAGCTTAAGTCAGTTCCCCATCCTGTTTCAGTCAGAAGAAAGATCATCAAGCTCAACACACAAGCAAAAGAAAAAGATAGACTTGTTTTCAGAGATAGAGATGAATAGAAGTTATATTATTATATTGCTAAATTGTTAAATTGCTATATTGTTAAATTAGAATTATTTATACTCTAAAAAGTGAACTCCAAATCTAAAATTTACTCTTTAGAAACTTCTAAAAAAATAAAGCCACTTAGAGGCTTTAAACTTGTTGAATGCTCTGTGGGAAAATAAATTCTAAAATAGAAATTTTAATCTTTACACAATCAATTAAATTTATATAAAAATAAAAAACGGTATGCGAGCCGTTTTTTTTTATTTATACTCCTCCGCTTTTCAAATTCCGATTTTGTAGATTTTAAAAAGATTACTTTTTCATTTAAAATCAAAAGAAATTTCACATTTAAAAAATTAAAATCTTGGGTTTTTTCTAGTGTTATCTTTTATATCTTCTATAAACTTATCAATATTAAATCTTATATCAAAACATTCTTTCAAAATAATAGAGGCAACTATCGCGTTACCATACTTATTAAAATGAATAGTATCAATATCGCCTTTTTTTGAATTAGTGACCTTTTCATTACTTTCTTGAATTAAAGTATACATTCTATCAAAATGTTTTTCATTGATTGACTTAAAAAAATCAACAAACAAAAAATCAGAAATATCCTTATAATCAAAAGCGATTTTTCTATCATTTTCAACAAAAGCCATTAAATTATTATTTCTCTTTTCATCAGAAGACGGAATACCTGTTGTAAAAATAATTTTAATTCCATTCTCCAATAGTTTGTCTATAATTTGTTTTGAATTATTTTTAGTTTCTTGCGTTTTAAAATTATAATAAAAATCATTTTTTGAAATATTTAAAATAACTAATTCTGGATTTTCTGCTATAACAAATCTTTCAAGGTTTTTGAGCAAATCTCTAGAACTAGCTCCATCCAGACCTGCATTAAACGATTGAATAAACCAAGAAGAAGACTTCCAGTCTCCTGTAATTTCATCTAATTTCTCTCTCAATACATATCTGATTATTTCAACCCAATTTGGAAAGGAATAAGTGACAGTAGTCGTTGATGTTCCATAAAACACAATTTTAAAAATATCCTCTTTTTTTATCTTATTTTCTATTTCTCTTGTTAAGCTCATATGTTGTTAAAATAATTACAATATCATTTTATGTAAAACAGTAAACCTATTAATAAAGTTTTATGCCATTAAGAGGGATCTTTCGACTCCTACCGTCGCTCAAGATGACAAAATTTTTTCAAAGCTTGCTTTAAAAACTTTTTGTATATTTCAATTAGTCTCGTTATTCACATTCTGCAATCTTTTATTTTTTTCCACGATCCCCTTCTTCAACAGAAAATCTCTGACAATTTCAAATATCTTTTTATGTCCAGTTGAATTCGGATGTACACCATCTTCTAATAATCTTTTATAATCTAGCTTTTTAAACTCTTCACACATATCTATAAAATATATATTTTCTTCCTTGCAAACAAACTTAATTATTTCATTATACTCTTTGATATCTTTTCCTTTATATTCAATATTAGAATCCCACTTAGTAGGTATTGTTTTATTTTCATCAATTAAAGCAGGACCGATAAAAACAACTTTTACAGAATATTTCTTAGCAATAACTAATAATTGTTTAATATTTGTTTCAAAATCATTTATTGATATATTTAAACTGTTTTTACTTTTTATAAACGCCGCATCATTTTTCCCTGTTGATAAAATAATAATGATTTCCTCCTTTTCTCCAGTTTCTTCTCTCTCCCATAATCGATGTCTTATCTCATATTCAAACCTTTTAAGCAACTCGCGAGATGTATCTCCAGAAACCCCGATGTTAATAATCGGAATTATTTAAAGCCTCTTTCATATAAAAGCTTTTCAATCTATTAGCCCATCCTCCTTGCTCATCCCAATTGCCGAAAACAATACTATCACCAAAAACTAAAATTCTTGCCATATATTTTGATTAAAATTTATATTTATTATAACATTGGCTCTAGTCTCCTGACTGGAGCCTCTTGTTAAATTTAACTAAATAATCCTATTCCTCAATCTTGCCATAATATTCTTCGACCTTGTGGAGAAGTCATACGCACAAAGTTCTCCACAAGGTCGAATAATATTATATCTGTTTTTGTTTTCTTTATTTATTTTATGATTTATATTTTTCACAAGAGGCTCCACTCGGGAAAGTGGAACCAACGAAACTATTAAACAATTTAGCAATATAACAATCTATTTAATCTCCAAAAATCTCTTATTGCTTTCATAAGACCTTCCTTTCTTATCTACCATTTTAGCAAAAATCTTATATTTTCCTGAAATAAAATATTGTTTATCTTCTTCCCATAAGACCTGATATAACTTATCTTCTTCAGGTACAGGATATCGAGCTGAGCCAATTTTCTTTTTAATTCCTATCTTTCTAACCAAATTCATATCAGCATCATATATGCTGTCTAATTGGTAATAGAAATCAACATATCTTACATCTTCTGTTGAAGTTATAGCATTGATAATATACGGAAAGTCAGTTTCCATTATAGGCTTTATATATAGAGAAGAGTTGTCGCTTACCATTATTACTGGAATGTCTTTTTGCACTGAATTATCAACTTGATCGTATGCTTTTATCGACACATTATGCAAGCCTTCTTTTACACCAAAAGGAATAGTATATAATATTTCATATGGTGACTTTTTTCCAACTCCAACTAATACATCATCAAAATGTACATCAATTTGTTTAAATCCGAAAACCGTAAAAACTTCTGCACTTATAACAAGCTTATTATTTTTAATTATCTGATCTTCTTGCGGATAAAAGATCTTTAAAATTGGCATCTTGTCGTCTTCTCTTACAGAACATATTTCACTCGGAGGATTGATATTTACTTCTTCAGCATTCTCTTGCGCCCATTTTAATACTGCTTTTTCCCAATTCTGATAATGCGCATCTGAAATCAGATCTTCTGAAATTTCACCCTGAGGATCATCCTTATTTAAATAGTGTAATATATTATGAGCTTCAATATATGTTTTCTCTTCAATTTGATTTTCAGGAGTAAGTTTACTTGCCAACTTGTCACCACATGCTTTGTCAATTTTTATGACAACTTCATTTTTATATTCTCCATTTAAAACAGCTTTCTCGGTTTGGATCTTTTTTGGAGCAACAAACTTTTCAATTGGATCATCTTCTAGAACACTAGAAATAAAATTATACCAAATAGGTGCCGCCACTGTTATTCCTCCTCCTTTTCTCATCTTTTCGCCTTTAGTATTTCCTGCCCATACTCCTACAGCTAAACTTGGAGTATATCCAACCGTCCAACCGTCCTTATAGTCGCTTGTGGTTCCAGTTTTTGCAGCTACTGGTCTTTGCTCGAGATATAATTTGTTTTTTGCTCCAAATGTTGGAGTTCTCGCTACATTATCAGATAGCATACTATTTATATTTCTAGCAACTTCAACATCCAGTACTTGTTTTTCATTTTTCTCAAATTGCTTAATAATTTCTCCGCTTGAATTTTCAATTCTTAAAATTGTTTCTGATATGTTTCTTTTTCCTTCATTTGCAAAAACACTATAAGAAGAAACCATATCAATTAATTTTACCTCTCCAGTCCCTAGAACCAATGACAATCCATAATTATCTGGGTCATTCAGTGTAGTGATCCCTAAATTATGAGCCATTTGTACACTACCATTAATTCCAGCAAGATAAAGAGCTTTTACTGCTGGGATATTCAAAGAACGTGCTAAAGACGACCTCATAGTAGCAGGCCCAGAAAATTTAAAGTTATAATTTTGCGGAATATATTCTCTTCCACTTCCATCTTTTCCAAAATTTGTCTCTACGTCAAATAAAATCGTATCAGGAGTATAACCCTTCTTCAATGCTGTCGCATAAACGAAAGGTTTGAATGACGATCCTGGCTGCCGGTTTGAAATTGCCACATTAACATTTCCGTCTTCTTCAATATTAAAATAATCCTTACTACCAACCATTGATAATACTTGTCCTGAGCGAGGATCAATCGCAACTAGAGCTGCATTTCTTGCATTGTGATTTATTGTATTTTCTTCAGCTCCGCTTTTAACAACGTCTTCCGCAATTAATTGCATATCATAATCCAAAGTTGTATAAACATTAAGTCCTCCTTTTTCGATTTTCTCTTCTCCAAATTCATCAACTAATTGTTGGCGAACATACATCACGAAATGAGGCGCTTTTATATCCTCTACAAAAGGTTTAATTTCTTTTAATATCTCAAGGTCTTTAGCTTTTCTAGCTTCTTCTTCACTGATATATCCTTCATCTTCCATTTGATTGATTATATTCTTATAGCGAAATTCCAACGCTTCTGGATGCGCACCATATGGCGAGTAATATGTCGTTGCTTTTGGAAGTCCTGCCAGTAGCGCCGCTTCTGAAATATCAAGATCTTTAGCTGATTTTCCAAAAAATGTCTGTGCCGCCGCTTCTATACCATAAGCATTTGATCCATAAGGAATCTGGTTTAAGTACATCTCCATAATTTCGTCCTTGTTAAACTTTTGTTCTGTCTCAATCGCCAAAATTATCTCTTTTATTTTCCTCGTAAAAGTTCTCTCTGATGTAAGAATTGAATTTTTTATTAATTGTTGAGTAATTGTTGACCCACCCTGAAGTCTTTCTCCACTTATTACATCCTTATATATCGCTCTTGCTATTCCACGAAAATCAACGCCATGATGCTTATAAAAGTCTTGATCCTCAGTAGCAATTGTCGCATTTATCAAGTGTTGCGATATCTGATCAAGCTTTATGACTGTCCTTCTTTCTTCTCCATGTATTTCATATAAGAGATGCTCTCCACTGCGATCATAAATCTTTGTAGATTCCGCAACACTACGATCAACAATTTTATCCGGATTTGGTATATCTTTTGAAAAATATATGAATACACCCGTTATCCCAATAATACCAATCACAAACATTGCAATTGACAGTTTTAATAATATTCTAAATATCTTTTTAGATCTCTTATTCTTCTTTTTTGATCTAGTTTTAAATATCTTTTTAAATAATGATGTAGAAAAACTTTTTTTAATCAATCTTTTTTTAGTTTTTATTGTTGGCAAACTTAAAACAGACCGTTTTTTTCTGACGATCTTCTTTCTAGCATTTGAACCACTTGTTCTATATTTCTTTCTAACGGCCATAAATAGTAGTATTTACAATCCTTTGTTAAAATAAATTTTAAAATTATTATAGATTATAAAAGATTATATTATAAATATTGTTCGACTTTATGGAGAACTATGTGCGTCTGCTTTCTCCACAAGGTCGAAAAATATTATAGAAAGATTGAAAGATATTATAGGTTAAAATCATATTCTTGACACAGTTTAATCACAAGATCCACCACCCATTTTAGTTGTAATGCATTTTAACATTTCTGAAGCATTACCATCACCCTTACTAGCTGTAGTAGAAGAATCATGAACTGCAAATAAAACATCATATATTTCACCTAGACTTCTCATTGTCGGTGCCACAGGCGAAGTTGGATTGAGAGTCCCAGCTTGTACTGCCAACACAAAATAAATAATCAACGAAGAAACTGAAATTAGCGCAAAATAGTAAAGTATTTTTTTTCCTTTCTTCAGTGATTTTGTTTTATTCAACATAAAAATAATTTAAAATTGGTCTTTGATGGCTTATACACAATTTAACCCTATTTTAATTTTCTTGTTTTATTTTTCTATTCTCAAAAAACTCTGTCCTAAATATAGCAATAGAGAAATATCGTCATGAGTGGAACGACAAATCATAATGAAGTTCTCATTATTGGAATAGGGTTAAATTGCGTATGACCCAGATCTAAAGCTTAAAGCCTCTAAGTGGCTTTGAAAGCCTCTCAGAGGCTAGACACCACAAAGTAGCTAGAAACTGAAAGATAAATAACAAACTTCATCTTGCATAGTAAGCTTCTCTATTCAACAGGCACCACAAGGTCTTCAGCGGTCAAGTCATCATCAATTTGGTCTGATTCTGGTGAATCTAAAGATTGATCTATTGGCGGAGTTAATATTGGCTCATCATCCACAAAAGCTGAACCTCTGGTTCTTAGATTATTTAAAATTTCTTTTACCTCATCATTATTTGGATTAAGTTCTAATATTTTTTCAAACTGGTCAATAGCACTATTTTTATCACCTTTTTTATCATAGATTAGACCTAAAACATATCTAGCATTAGAGAAATCTGAATCCAAATCAACTGCACTTTCCATCTCATCTCTCGCCTTATCTAAATTATTATTATTATAATACATCATCCCAAGCTGAAAGTTCATAGAAGCATCAAAATTAGCCAATGTTCTTGTAAACTCTAATTCTCTAATAGCTTCGTCAGTACGCTCAGCTAACATATAAGCCAAACCTAACTGAAAATGAGACGCCGCATAATTAGATTTTAATTTCACTGCTTTTTCTAAAGCGTCAATTGCACTATTTACTTTCTCTTCGTCAATTTGACCATCTTGAGCTTGTCGAGCCATAAACATTAATATCTTCGCTTCTCCGATTAATGGATTAGGATCCTTAGGACTAAGTTCTGATGCTTTATGATAATTACTCTGTGCGAAAGAGTCAGCACCGTCTACAATATTGATGATCTTTTCATAAATACTTCCCAAATTATACCAATTTTCAGCTTCAGCTGGATCAACTTCCGTTGCTCTTTTAGCAAGCTTAACAGAATCAGCAATTTTACTTTGAAACTTATTATCTTCTCCTAATTCAATATTTGGATCTCTAGAATTCTGCGCATCAACGATCATAAACTGACTTGCGGAACGCAAATATTGATCATTATCTTGATCTAAAGATATCGCTTTTAATACATCTTCCGTTGACTCAGTTATATCGCCTTGATTATATTTATTCAATCCAGTTTGAAAATAAAATGCAGCAACATATCTTTTCCCAGAAATATAGAATAAAGATGTTGCTCCAGCTGCAAAAATAGAAATAATCAGAAGACTTGCAGCTATGTGTTGTTTCTTTGTGCGAGAAAGATTAATTTCCTTAAGATCAGAATTTAAAACTATCAGAAAGCCTAATGCCACAAACGAAAAAAGAAGGTTTATATAAGAAGAAGGAAAATAAAACCACCCTAAAATCATAAAAAGTATCCCAACAGAAACAACCATTGATTTTTTATCATTTATGTTTCTTGCTGCTAATTGCATAAAAGCAAAAACAATAAACAAAATCGACAAAACTCCAAAAATACCAGCGGTCACTAAATATGTACTAGCAAAGCTAAATCCTTGATTAAATTTAATTTGCCAAAAATTTGACTGATTTAATTCCACCAACCGATAAGCATCATACTGAGAAGAAAAAGTAGCCAGACCTGTACCTGTTAAAATACGAGTACCTTCTAAGGCGTTCTTAGAAATATCAATTGTTGATGAAAAATTAGGTTTTATATCAATAGGAATATCAGGCATATCCATTATTTTCGGCAAAGATGGACTAACCATTGCAAACAAGAAAGCGATAATACCTATTAATAAAGGAATGCTTGAACTGATTAAAGAAAATTTATTATTTTCTGAGTTAAAGATAAACTTATAAATTGCATAAATTACCATTACAGCCATTAACAAAACCCAGATTGGTTGATAATTTATTAAAAGTAAATTCAATCCTATTAGTAAACCAGTGAAAATCAAACCAGCTTTAACTTTTAAAGAAATATTCAATTCTGTCAGTGCTGCAATGATCAGTACCAATCCAAAAGTAATATATATATCAAAATTAATTACAGAACCAAAAACATTAAATCCAGCTTGCTTAGCAAAATCATAAGGAAAAATGTACATTCCAAATAATTGAAATAAACTTAAAATTGATATTAAGATCGTACTAGCTAAAAATATGATTCCAATTTTATTAAAATCTTCTTTTTTGAAAAAGGCAATTGCAAGATATAGTGCCAAAGCATACACAACAAAATTAATAAAAACATTTGCTTGAGTTAAATCTCCATAAAAGCTAATATTTGGAGAAACAGAGAAAAAGGCACTAAGTCCGCCAAAGATCACAAAACTTGCCACAGCAACACTAAGCATTGATTTTGAATAAACAATTTTTCGAGAAAAATAAAAGTTTACCAAATAACAGATTAAGGATATTGAGATAAGGAAAATAGCTAAAAACTGTTTATTTGCATCAACTGGGTAGATCGTTATTGGTAAAAAGAATAAGGGTAATAGAAAGATAAGGAGTAATAGAAAAAATCTGCCAGTTCTAAACCAAATAGTACTTGTTTGAGAAGAAGAAGCTTTATGAAAAACATCTTTTTCAGCAAGAGAAAAATTACTAACTGTTTCCTCCTTGTTTTCATTTTCTTTTTGAAATACTAATTCAGCTTCATCTCTAATTTTTTTCTGATTTTCTAATTGTTGTTGTTCTAATTCAGCCAAATGTTTTTTAATTTCAATTGATTCATCTTTCTTTTTAGGTTGAAAGTTTTTTAAATCAATTATATTATTATTTTCCATAATATTTTTAATTTATTACCATATAAAAGTATCTTTGAAATTATGCTAGCTTAAATCCGTTATATTAGCCAAAGTTAACACCAAAGACAATCCTATACTTTTTTATATAATATCATAAAATCAAGAGAATAGCCAATTAATATTCAAGCTCATCACGAAAGCTAGTTCCAGCACAAGGACTTCATAACTGGAAGCCATAATTCAACAGGGATGGATTTGAAATCCATCCCTGTTTTATTATATTTGATAAACTAATTTCCACGATAAAGAATAATTTATATTCCATCCTCTTCTACTGCCCCGTCTTCGGCACTTCCCTCTTCAACTATTGGTTCTGGTTCTGGAATTGGATCTGGTTTTCTATTTGCTTTTTCAATAATTTTTTTTAACTCTTCGATCCTTTCTACGACTTCCTGATTATCAGGATTCAAAAGTAGAACTGTTTCAAATTCTTTTAAAGCTTCTTCACTATTTTTTTCTTTTTCATAGATCAGACCAAGACTATATCTCGCATTTGAATTTCTCGGCTGAAGTCTTTTTATCTCAAGAAATATATTTTTTGCTTCGGTAATACTTCCAGAGTTATAATAGATTCTTCCTAATTGAAATGCTATATTCATATCCGCTGTTCCATTTTCCATAAAAGAACTTAACTGACTGATCGCTTTTTCCTTATCACCTTTTATTTCATAAGCAAGTCCAAGCTGAAGTCCTGCGTCTAAATAATTCTTTTTAAGTTCTAATGCTTTTTCAAACTCACCTATCGCACTATTTATTCTATCTTCTTCCTTTGATTCTGCATATTGCAGAACAAAAATCTTACCAAGTTCTGTATATAATATCGGATTAGAAGGTTCCAAACTTATTGCTTTATTATATTTCTTAATTGCCCACTCATCTGCATATGCAATTCTTATATTACTAGACATAAAAGCATAGATATTTCCAAGTCTTTGTTGAAAGAATATATTATTAGGATAAGCATCCGCAGCAGCTTTTGCGTGATCAACTACACCTTTCATTTCTTGCGCAATGATTTGATTATTCTTTTCTTCATCGCTTTTCTCGCTTTCTTCCTGAATAGCAATGGTCAAACGATTGAAATAAACATCTGAAAGAAAAGATTTATAACTTCCATTATAAGGATTCTTTTTGGCTACTTCTTCAAGATCTTTAACGCTTTCATCCAAAAAGATTGAAGCGTTTTCTTTGGTCAAATTCTTATCTTTCGTAGCTTTATCATATGCAAAAATTGCGGTTTTATAAGACGCTTCTGCTTGATAAAATCTGATCTGATAATAATAAGAAACCAATATCGGTACTGCTACTGCTAATAATAAGGATAAATAGAGAATATAATTCGATTTTCTGATCTTGAATTCCCAAAAAATGTTTTTTCCATCAGCTTCTATATCCCCCTCTCCAGAAGGGTTTGGGTGTCTATATTCCCCTCTTGAGAGGGGTTGGGGTGTGTTACTTGATGCAATAATATATTCAATTGCCAAAATTATAGTTAATATCCAAAAAACAAATTTTATAGTTATTGACTCAAGATATATAAATTGAAAAAGTAAAAGAGAAAGCCAAGCAGAGAAAAGATATATCCTAGGTGCGAGACACTGTTTTGTTCCTATGTTACGAGAGATTATTTTCAAGAACATCCATATTGTTAAGAATATGATCAATAAATAACTAAAAACTCCTAAAATTCCAATTGTAGAGATTTTTTCGATCATCTCGCTTCCAGCTTTATCAAATCTAATATTCCAAAGAACGCTACTATTGAATTCAACAGGTTTAAACTTAGAAAAATTATATAAATAAGTTCCTGGACCAGTTCCAACAATACCACTTATCGGATCTTTTTTTATCCCTTCAACTGCTACAGAAATAACGGTTTTTTTATCTAAAATGATTTCTTTTGTAAATCTACTACCACTATTACTATCCGTAGAAGTTATCCTATTTTTTATCGAAGAAGATATTGAAGAACTTTCAAAATTAGATTCAACATCCTTGTTTATAAATGTTAAACTCGTAGCAACAAAAATAAAAGAAATTATAACCACTAATCCCGTAGAGATAAAACAATGCTTCACTTCTACAACGTTTTTGTCATATTCAAAACACTTCTTTTTTGCCATAGACATTAAGATCAAAGGAATAGACAAACAAATCATCAAAACGATCCAAGCTGGCACGAAATCAATTATTGCCAAAAGGATAAGCGACATCACAATAAGTGCAAAAATTAAATATTTAATAAACGCATTTGTGTTTTCTAAAAGAAAATAGAAAGCAACAATGATAACTGAAACCAAATAGATTCCCAGAACATTAGACGAACCAGCAACAAGATTAAAAGAATCAAATTGAGTTTCATTCCATGGAATAAATTTAAGACCAAGAGAATAAAACAAACTTACGATAACTACAATAGATGACGAAATGAGAAATGTTTTAATAAGATTTATACTCATCGTATGAGTAATACATTGCTTCGTCTCTGTGGTTTTTACCGCGCTGTTTACTCCTAGAAAATACAGCATTGCTAGACTTAGATACACCATTAGAGATTCTGAAAATCTTCCATAAAATCCTAAAATGCTGGAAATCTTATCAACACTTAAAGCGCTTGAAAGCAGAACTATAAAAATAAAAATAATTATTGGGATATCCAGTGGAGTCCTGACAAATCTCAAACGCTTATCTATAACGATCATTTTAGCCATCCAAGTCAAGAATGCTAAAGACGATAAAACAAAAAGCAAGATCGTTTTATTAAATTCATAGATTTCCACCGAAAATGGCAAAACAAAAATAGGTAGCAAGAAAACAAGAAAATAAATAAAATATCTCAAAAAATAATTACTTTTAATATCTCTCTTGTCGTCAATTTCGTCAATTTCATCCTTTTTATCTTGTCTATTTTTTTTAGCAGAAGATTGCGATGAAAAAGCACGCAATTTGTTCTTCGTCACGTTTTTCAAACTTTTCATTGAACTTGATTCAGATTCAGATCTTTGCGCATCTTCAGTCAATTCTTCAAGAGATCTATTCTTTTTCTCGCTATGGCTAGCACTTATTTTTGCCTTAAGATCTACAACATTATCTTTTGGGATATTACCAATTTCTCTGTTATCCATATTTTTTTATAAATTACTTATAAATTACTTATATTTTAGCATAATTTTCGTGAATTGAGAAATATAATATTAGTATGATTCGACTTTATTAATGTCTTGTGGAATCCTTGCGAAAGCAAGGGTGTAAGTCTTAAGCTCATCAGCCTTGGGATGGAAGTTTCATTAGTTTTATGAAAATCATTAGTTTCACGATACTTCATCCTCACTTTCGTGAGGAGTCCATTGGAACTTAAAGACTCTCCCCCACCCCATAACAAT
>JAGLIM010000042.1 GCA_023142995.1 Minisyncoccota bacterium
CTCCATAAAGTCGAACAATATTTATTTTTTTTGGACAAAAGTACTAAATTGTTATATTGTTATATTGTTATGCATAGCATAATAATAGACACAGTAATAATTTAACAATGGAATAAAATAACAATGGATTTTACTTTTCCGTCGACAAAGACAACAAATAAAAAAGATTATTATATTCAGAGAAGTATAGAAGTTCTTCCAGGTATTACTACTTGGTCTTTTTTGATATTGAGTATTTATTTATCTTTTAAACTTCCACTAGCTATAGCGATATTTATTATAATTTTTGATCTATATTGGATGATCAAGGTATTTTATATAACTGTGTTTATGATCTTTGGCTATAGGAGAATTAAAATTTGGGAAAAGATTGACTGGATAAAAAAATGTGAAGATACTTCAGAGGAAGAAGGAGATCTTGATTGGAAAGACGTCTATCACTTGGTTATAATTCCAACTTATAAAGAAGGAATTGAGATTTTGGAACCATCTTTGGATTCATTGGTTGCTTCTGATTATCCAAGTGATAAAATAATTATTGTTCTTGCTTTTGAAGAGCGTGCAGGAGCAGAAGCTGTAGAGCGAGCTAAAATATTAGAAGAAAAATATTCTGATAAGTTTTTTAGCTATCTGACAACAGTTCATCCAGATGGTATTCCTGGAGAAGCAAAGGTAAAGGGAGCTAACACTAGTTGGGCAGCTGAAGAGGCGAGAATGTTTTTGAGTGAGAAAAATATAAAGAATGAAAATGTTATTGTTTCTACATTTGATTGTGACACTTGTGTCCACCTGAAATATTTTTCGTGTTTGACCTATCAGTTTGTAAGAAATCCCAAAAGGCATCAGTCCAGCTATCAGCCACTGCCTTTATATAATAATAATATATGGAAGACTAATAGTGTTGTGAGGGTAATTATGGTGAGTTCTTCTTTCTGGCAGATAATGCAAAGTGTTCGTTATACTAAGATGGTAACTTTCTCAAGTCATTCAATGAGTTTTAAGACCCTTGTTGATATAAACTATTGGCCGAAAGATATGATATCTGATGATTCTATTATATTCTGGAAGTGTTTTATGTTCTATTCTGGAAATTATTTTGTGGAGCCGATATATTTGACAGTGTCTTTGGATGCTGTGTTGGATGAAAGTTATTTTAAAACAATTGTAAATCAATATAAACAGCAACGCAGATGGGCATGGGGAATTGAAAATATTCCTGTGATATATAGAGCATTTCTCAGTGATCGCAAAATACCGATTAGAAAGAAAATAGCTAAGGCGTGGGAAGAACTTGTTGGAAGAATATCATGGGGGTTAACGCCTATTATCATAGCTTTCTTTGGTTGGCTTCCTCTTTGGTTTGGAGGCGACAAATTCAATCAAACGATTATTGCTCTAAATCTTCCCAAAGTCTTAGGTTATCTTATGACCTTTGCAATGTTTGGTCTATTGGTCTCAATGTTTATGTCTTTATTTCTATTGCCTCCTCCTCCCAAGAAGGCCAGTATATTCAAGAAAATGGTAATGGTGTTCCAGTGGATATTAGCTCCGATCGTTGCAATTCCTCTTGGTGCTATTCCAATGATTGACGCTCAAACAAGAATGCTGTTTGGAAAATATATGGAATTTTGGGTAACGAAGAAAGTTAAGAAATAGAATTAAATTGTTCTATTGTTCTATTGTTAAATTGTTTGAATCACGAATTGTTATTCCGGAATGACAATTTGTAATTCCGAGCGACGATAGAAGACAGGAATCCCTCTCAGTCTCACGAAACGTTCATTAAAAGAATACCTATTCAATTTCACGAAACGTTTATCAAAGTAATATCCGCCTTAGAGCGATTCCTCCGTTCCGTTCCACTCCAGTCGGAATGACAAGTAATAAAGAAATACCCATCTTAGAGCGATTCCTCCGTTCCATTCGTTCGTGCCTCACTCATTCCAGTCGGAATGACAAGCAATAATGACAAGTAATAAAGTAAGCTCTGTGATGTAATTTTTTAATAAAAAATTAGTCCAAGTCTTAAGACAAGACATTGAACTAATGTTCAGTAATTTTAAGCTATGATTCTGTAGAGAGGGTTTCCTCCAAAACCAGACTCCCATGCTGCCTGTTCAAACTTGTTGTTTCTTATCAGGAAGCGCATACACAATTCAAGCTCTTTTCTCTGAGATTCTGAAAATCCCTTTGTTTCTTTTGGATACCTATCAGAAAGTACTTGCAATGTGTGTTCAGTAATATCCTTTTTTGACCACATAAGTCTTTTAGGTCCAGCTTGAATCATTATTTCTTTTATTTCTTCTCTCTTTTCCTTTAAAAAAGGAGTTGTCAGATGTTCTTCTTTCAAAATAGTTCCTCCGCTTATTATTTTAGTTAACTTATTTGACTATGTCAAATCTTTTTCTTTATCTTAAACCATTTCTTATCGCTTTGATCTTTAGTGCGGTTTTCACAAAGATACTTATTTTGTTGGGAAAGAAATATATAGATACGAAAAAGTCGGACCTCGGGTACCAGAGGTCTGACTTCTTGGCGCATAGAAAAAACATTACTCGTTTTGGCGGGGTGGCGATCATTATTTCTTTCTTGCTGGCAATATTTCTAAGCGGGGATCTGATCTTTGATAGTTTAAAATGGGGGATGATTGTTTCTTGTATAGTAATTCTATTTTTCGGTATCTATGATGATCTGAAAAACCTATCCTGGAAAAAACAATTATTAGGACAAATCGTTGTAGTTCTTATAATGATCTATGCTGGTTTAAGTGTTGATTATATCGCAAACCCGTTTGGCGGGTCAGAATTTAGATTAGATCAAATTCAATATTCAATATTTCCGCCCGAGGCGGACCAGCCTTGGGCTGGCAATATTCAATATTCAATCCTAGGTTCACTATTTATTTTGTTCTGGATCGTTGGATTTATGAATGTAATGAACTGGATGGATGGACTTGATGGATTGGCTGGTGGAGTAGGGCTTATTGGAGCTATAACTTTATTTTTTTTAAGTATTTCATCTTTAGTGAATCAGCCACCGTTGGGAATAATCTCTATTGCACTTGCTGGGGCAATTCTGGGATTTTTGTTTTTTAACTTTTATCATGCGAGAATCTTTATGGGTACGAGCGGATCAATGTTTCTGGGATTTATTCTGGCGATCTTAGCGATCTTCTCTGGTGGAAAGATCGCTACTGCGCTTCTTATAATGGGTTTTCCGATCTTAGATGCGGCGTGGGTAATTATGCAAAGGATAAAAGCAGGAGAACCTATTTTCAAAGGTGATGCTCGTCATTTACATTATAAGCTTCTTAAAGAAGGTTTTTCGCAAAGAAAGGTGGTTTTGTTCATCTATCTGATCTGCTTGTCTTTTGGAATTTCAGCTATTGTTTTTCAGGGTGTTGGGAAGATTTTATCGTTGATGGTTCTGTTTGTTCTGTTCTATGCTGTTTTGACAGCGGTTTCTCGTGGTCATCTTGGTCGTAAGTAATTATTGGTCATAGGTAACAAAGTCATTGGCAGTAAGAATAGTCATAGGTTTTAGGTCTCAGGTTTTGCAGGTTCATACTGCTATTATTTACTTTAACTCGCTTATAAAAATCTGTCATTCTGAATCCATTCGGCTATCGCTCAGGACAAGCTTATTTCAGAATCTTTGTTGTTTTAGGTTTTAATTTATACTATTGATGCTACACTTTTATCTACAGCGTAAACACAATTATCTTTCTATAATACAATTATTGCATTTTCAATTTATTCAAGCGATTAATGTATTTATAGGTTCAATTAGATGCGAAAGAAAATAGATTCTGAAACAAGTTCAGAATGACAGAAAATAGTGAAATAAAAATAAAAATCATTGAGACTTAAAAACAAAGGGAACTGTTTACAAAACAGTTCCCGCAGATAAAATAGATTTTTTATTTGACAGGAAGCCGATTGACTGGTAGTATTTTATCATTATGACAATAGTCATGATTGACCATTAGTTCTGTGCCCTGTTCGAGCATAGTAAGCAGACGCTTATTAATAACAAGAACCTATTAAGCGGGATTATGCTAAATTGTTAGGGAAAAATCTTAAAGCAAGATGTTCTGGTCCATCTTTATAAGGAATAAGACTATTCTTTTTTGCTTGAATACTCGGTGAGTAGATTCTGCTTTTCTACAGAACTGTAACAAGCTAGCTGAGATAACAAAATCAAAGCTGGCTTCCAATTTCTAAAAACTTTTTTAAACATATAAATTAATAAAACACTATGATTGCAGTTATAAAAACAGGCGGAAAGCAATATAAAGTTTCCGAGAAAGATAAATTAAAAGTTGAAAAACTTGAAGGCGAAGAAGGATCAAAAATTGTTTTTGATCAAATTCTTTTAGTTTCTGATGATAATGAGAAAGAGATAAATATAGGAAGCCCAATGGTAGAAGGGGCAAAAGTAGAGGCGAAGATATTGAAACAAGCTAGATCCAGAAAGATTGATGTTATAAAACATAAAGCAAAGAAAAGATATAACAGAAAAGCAGGACATAGGCAATATTTTACTGAAGTTGAAATTGAAAAAATAAAAGCGTAATTTTTTTACTTTTGATATTAAAAAAGCCTTCTGATTAGGAGGTTTTTTTGTGTTTGATAAGGAATAAACAATTAATTCTCATTTTTTTTAAAAATAATCATTGTAAATTAATGATTGAAAATTGTGAATTGATTGAAAATTGAAAATTGTGAATTGAAAATTTAAATTGTTCTGTTTCTTTAAGCCAGTTTTTTGAACCCCCTAACCCCCCATTCGGCTATCGCTCAGGGCAGGCTCTTATCAGGGGGAACCAAGAGTAAATTAGTAGAGTCTATTTGCATTCTACTCTTTCTGAAAGAGCATTTGAAATTGTTGTTTGGTCTATATATTCCAAATCACTGCCAGTAGATAGACCTCTGGCAAGGCGTGTTACTTTTATGTCAAAATCTTTTAAAATGTTAAATAGATATAAAGCAGTAGTTTCTCCTTCTGAATTTGGATTTGTTGCGATGATGACCTCATTTATTTCTGTATTTTCTATTTTCTCAACTAGTTCTTTGATATTAAGCTTTTCTGGACTAATTCCTTCATTAGGCTTTATGCTTCCTCCCAATACATGATATAGCCCTGTAAACTTTTTTGTTTTTTCAATTGCTGGTATGTTTAATGCTTCTTCTATTACGCAAATAGTTGTCTTGTCTCTTTTCGGATCCAAGCAAAATTCGCAAAGATCTTTTTCTGAAATATTAAAACAATTTTTGCAAACCTTTATTTCACTCTTTAATTTTGCGATTGCATCTGAAAGTCGCTCTGAGTCATAGTCAGGACGACGAAGAAGACTGAAAACAAAACGAGTCGCAGTCCTTGGTCCGATTCCTGGTAATTTCGCAAATTCATCGATCACATCTTGTATTGGTTTTGGATACATAGGAGAAGTAGAAAGTTTGTAAAGTAGAAAGTTATAAAGTTATAAAATACTGTTCGACTTTATGGAGAACTTTGCGCGTTTAACTTCTCCACAAGGTCGAAGAATATTATATTTATAATGAATATTTTTGAGTTTGATTTGGAATAATTTGAGCTTTGAACTTTTAATTTAAGGAAGTTTGTAATATCACAAAATATACTAGTGCTAACAACTGTTTATTAATGCCTCTGATAGTCGATTATTGTCCATCATGGCTTTTATCTAGATTTCTGAAACTTGTGAATTGTTGGTTGAAGAAGAGTTTAGAGCTTCCGATTGGGCCGTTTCTGTGTTTGGACACGAGTATTTCTGCTATATTTGTGTTTTCAGCATCTCTGTTAGCAACATCTTCTCTGTAAATGAATAAGACAACATCAGCATCTTGTTCGATTGAACCACTTTCTCGAAGGTCAGATAGTTTTGGTTTTTGATCGGTTCTGGATTCAATGCCTCTTGAAAGCTGAGAAAGAGCAACTATCGGAATGTTCAATTCTCTGGCAAGTCCTTTTAGAGATCTTGAAATTTCACTGACTTCAAGAACACGGTTCTCAACTCTTCCTCCTCTTCCTTCAATAAGCTGTAGATAGTCAACGATAAGCAGTTTAAGTCCATGTTCTGCCTGAAGTCTTCTTGCCATGGTTCTCATTCCCATTACATTAAGCCCTGGTGTATCGTCAATAAAAAGAGGTGCTTCAGAAAGAACTCCCATTGCATGTCCAATTCTTGAAAAATCATCGTTTTCTCCTATACTTGAAAGTTTTCCAGTTCTCATTTTCCAAAGATCAACATCAGCTTGTGAACAAATCAGTCTATCAATGACTTCGCCTTTTGACATTTCAAGAGAGAAAACTCCGACTGGAACTTTTTCTTTTACTGCGGCATGCCTTGCAAGATCCATTGCTAGAGATGATTTTCCAACACTTGGTCTTGCTCCGATAATAATTAAATTTGATTCTTGAAGACCAGAAAGAATGTTATCAAGTTCGGTGAATCCAGTTGGAATTCCACGCATCTTACCTTTATTTTTATGAAGATCATCAATTCTATCAAAAGCTTCTTCCAATATTGGTTTTACTGGTGTGAAATCTTGTCTAACATGTTTTTTTGAAACAGAGAATATCTTTTGTTCAGCATCATCAAGAGTCAGTTCAATTTCCTTTGTTTCGTTATAGGCATCCGTAATGATCTCTGAGGCATTGCTTATCAATTTCCGAAGTACTGATTTTTTTGAAACGATTTTTGCGTAATGAACAACATTGGCGGCAGTTGGAACAGTATTCGCAAGTGATGCCAGAGCGCTATGTCCCCCAATTGTTTCAAGCTCTTTTGTTTCTTTGAGTCTATTTGAAAGACTGAGCAGATCTATTGGTTCATGATGTTCATATAGATAGAGCATCGTGTTGTATATTTTTCCGTGAGCATTTTTATAAAAATCTTCAGGAGATATCAAATCTCCCACTTTTATAATGGCATTTTTATCTATCATCAGTGATCCCAAAACAGATTGTTCAGCTTCAATATTTTGTGGAGGAAGCTTATCTGTATTAAAATCTGGGTTTTTTTCTTTTTTAGTGACCATAGGAGGTTAGGAATTAGGAATTAGCTTTTTAGCTTTTTAGATATCTTTGCGGGAACTGTTTTGTAAACAGTTCCAGCAAACTTTTTAATGACTATATGACTAATGACCTGTCTTACTGCCAATGACTTTGTTACTTACGGCTAACTTTAGTATATAAAAATAAGCTATTAAAATCAATAGCTTATTTATGCTCTTGTAATGCACAGGTTATCAAATGTATTGTCTTTCGGTTTTTTGGTATTTATGTTAATATTATAATATTATATCGGAGGAATAAAATGTCAAAAAAACCAATAACAACAGTAAAAGTAAATGATCTAATAAGAAAAATCGGACAAAAGGTTACAAGAGGATTTGTAATCATTAAAGGTTCAGAAGTAGATGTTAAAGGGTATACGGTCCGTAAGAATGGATCAGGTTGTGATATTTATAAAGGAAGAACATCATATGGAGGGGGAGTAAGTATTACAGGAGTTAAAACTAGAAGAATAAAATAATATTTTATTTTTGTTCAATGGGCGTGTCTTTAATGGCATAGCCTTCTTTATTTATTTTATTTCGCAGTTCATCTGAGAGTCCCCAATCTTTATTTTTTCTTGCCTCTTCTCTTTGCTTGATCAATTCTTTGATATTATCTGGAATTATAATTTCTTCTTTTTTGATCTTATCTAGACCTAGACCCAAGACTTTATCAAATTCCAGTAAAGCGGATTTTTTATCATTGTGGTTTATTTCTTTTGATCTTATCATTTCCCATATTAATGCTAATGCTTTAGGAGTATCAAAGTTATTTTCCAGTGCGTTTTGGAATTGATCTTTGTAATCCTCAGCTGTTTGTGTGCAGCTACTGGATTGCTTCGTTGCTTCGTTTCTCGCAATGACAGTATCAGAGATTGTCATAAAATCATATAATCTATTTAAAGTGTTTTGATTAGCTTCTAGACTTTTCCATGTGAAATTAAGCTTTGATCTGTAGTTGGCTGTTAGAAATAGATATCTAAGAGATAGGGGATTGAATCCTTTCTCTTTTATTTCTTGTAAACTAAATGAAGTTCCTTCGGATTTTGCCATTTTTTTGTTATCAACTAAAAGATGTTCATTATGCAACCAATAATTTGAAAAGGGAACTCCATTTGCACTTTCGCTTTGAGCAATCTCATTTGTATGATGCACGGGAATATGTTCAATTCCTCCCATATGAATATCCAGCGTATCTCCCAGATATTTTTTACTCATTGCAGAGCATTCAATATGCCAGCCAGGGAAGCCTTGTCCATTTTCAACTAACCGAGAGTCAAATGGTGAAGTCCAATATTGTAGGGCGTTTTTATGTGTTCCAGCTTTAAAAAACCATAGTGCGAAATCGCTTGGATGTTTTTTTTGCGGGTCGCTTATTTCGCTTCTGCCTGCACCTTGAATATTCTCTTTCAGAATCTGTCCTGAAAGTTTCGTATAGTTTTTAACTTTTGAAATATCAAAATAAATAGCCAGATCAGTTGTGTATGCATATTCTTTATCAACTAAGGTTTGTGTCATCTCAATCATTTCGTTTATATGTTCAGTTGCCATTGGTTTTATGGTTGGCTCTAGCAAATTCAATTCTTTTGTGTCTTGTTCAAAAATCTTAATATATTTTCTCGCAATTTCTTGAGGATTTGATCCTTCACGACGAACACCTTTCTCCATTTTATCCTCACCATCGTCTCCATCAGAAGTTAAGTGTCCTACATCAGTATAGTTTCTTATATGTTTTACTTTATATCCTAGATATTTAAAAGTTCTCACTGCTAGATCAGCGCAAAACATCCCACGCAAATTACCAATATGCTGAGTCCAGTATACGGTAGGACCGCAATGATAAAGTTTCACCTCTTTCTTTTTGATCGGTTTAAATTCTTCTATTTTTCTTGTGAGGGTGTTATATAGTTTCATAATAGTTATAAGTAACAAAGTTATTAGCAGTAGGACAAGTCATTGGTCATAAGTCATTAGACCTAAATCTTATGACCACTCCTATTGCCAATGACTTTGTTCTCTTTGACTGTCTATTTTCATTATACAAGACTCTCAAAATTTGCCAATAAAAAACAGCCTGTGTGGCAATTTTTAGATAAGAAGGATTTTAGAGAGATGATCTAAAATTAGATATTTGAGTGACTGAAGAAGGAGAGCAACGACAAATTATCTTAAAAACTAGATATAGGAGAAAATATGGGCCATAGTACCCAAACCCATATTTAGTGTCGAAGTTGATCATCTCTCTGTGTTTGTTCTTTATCTCTTCCTGTTACAGTTTATAGTTCAATGTATTTTAGGAATATGTCAATATGTTGTAGTATAAATGAAAATTAATTAAGGTTTATGTTTTAACTTCTGCTCAATATTTGTCGAACAATATTATAATCAATATTCTTCGACCTTGTGGAGAAGTTATATGCGTATAGTTCTCCATAAAGTCGAACAATATTGTTGTCGAACAATATTGTTGTCGAACAATATTTAGAGATGTTAATGAGATTTATTGTTAAGAAAAATGACAATAAAAAAAACAGCCTGTTGGCAGAAATGTAAGAGAGGAGGGGGGTAGTTGTTTGCAACTTGACTTGAGAAAAGTCTCAACTAACCCCGTCCATGTGGAACTTTAGTTCCTTGTGACTTATTTCATTGTACAGCTATATTGTAGCAGTAGTAGATAAATATGTCAACAGTTATAACGACTACAGAGATAAAGGGATTATCACACTTATCCACAGTTTGAATATAAAATTTAAGAGATTGATGAATTTGCTATGTAACACACCCCAACCCCTCTCAAGAGGGGAATAATCTATCTTAATTGCTTCGCGCCAAACCCCTCTCAAGAGGGGAATAATCTATCTTAATTGCTTCGCCTGACCCCTCTTCTTCCTAAGGCGGACAAGCAAGAGAGGAATAATTTGTGCATTGTTATTTCTTTGCAGGCTTTGCGATGTTTAGTTTGATTGTAATTTGTGTTCCAATATTTTTCATACTTTCAACATATATTTTTCCATTCATAAGTTCAACAATTTGTTTTGTGATCCATAGACCTAAACCAGTTCCTGTGATATTTTTGGTCTTGTCATTCTTGACTCTATGGAATTTTTCGAAAAGATGTTTTTGTTCTTCCGCAGACATACCAATTCCAGTGTCAGATATTTTGATAGCAAATTTATCGTTGTCAATAAATGTTGAAATTGTAATGGTGCCTTTCTCGGTATATTTTATTGAGTTGCCTATCAGATTAATAAGCACTTGTTTTAACTTTTCTTCATCTGCGATAGCATCTGGAAGCTGGTCATCTGGTTTTTCATATGTGAGGGCAAGATCTTTTTCATCTGCAGAAACTTTAAGCTGGTCAACTGTGTCATTTATAATTGGTGGTATATTAGTTTTTTCATTATTGATCTCAAGTCTTCCTTGTTCTATTCTTGAAGTATCTAGCAGGTCATTAACCAAAGTGTTTAATCTGTCAGTAGAAACCATTACTTTATCAAGACTTTGTTCCATCCCTTTATTTTTAATTTCTCCGAACGTTCCATCAATTATTAAAGATACATATCCTTTGATCGCTCCAAGAGGAGTCCGAAGTTCGTGAGAGGCAATAGAAATGAATTCATCTTTCATCTGGTCAACTTCTTTGATCTTTTTATATAACAAAACATAATCCCAGAGCTTAATAGCTATTGAAAGGAACAACATCACAATTAAAATTGTGGCAATTAAAATATATATAGAATAATTTCTTGTGGAAGTGGTTAGGTCATCAATTATCTTTGAAGAGAGTTTTATTGACAGGATCGCTTGCTTGTTTCCATTTTCGTCAGTCATTGGCATTGCAAAGAGCCAAAACCGACCTTGGCTATTAAAATCGTCAAGCATTTCTTTGTCTTCTGGTGTGGTTGCCAAATTCAAAGATTCAGTAGCAAGTCCAGTATTAATGTCTCTTTTCCAAGCGTAATAATAATAGTCTAGTTTGGAAACTTTTTCGATATTATCTTTCTTTCCAGAAGCAATTATTTTAAAGTTATCACCTTCTGGAACAAGAATCTCAATATTTTGGAAATCATCAGGATTGGCTTTTAATAATTGTTCTATCTTGCTTTGAACTGTTGCGGTATCTTGAATATCTTTTGCCAAGAGAACATTTATTGAGCGACCAACAGCTTGTGCTTGACGTTGAATTGAAACATCAAAATTATCGTTATAATTTGATATTATTGTGATCGTGTTGATAGCTATTAATAGCGGTATTAGTATGATAAGTATGATCCCGTAAATAAGTTGAAATATCTCTTTGTTTTTTGAGAAGATATCTTTGATACGCATATAGTTGGTTTTTTAAGTTAAATGATAAAAGAAGATCTATAATATTCTTTGAGCGGAGCGATAGTGTAGTTGAGAAATTTTGCGCGAACAGTTCTCCACAAGGTCGAACAATATTACACAATAAGTCTATTTATAAATTTTTTGCTTTTTTCTTTTTAACAACGAGAGTTGTAAAGATTATAATTGCAGAAAGCATAATTATAAGTGCAATAATTATATAATTGAGTAATGAACTTTCTGATTCCTTTGAAGTTTCGAAAGAACCAATTGCAGGAGTGACAAAGTTTTTAGCTGAAACTGCTTTTGCTTCTTTAATAAAGAAATTAATTGGATTACTCTTGCTCAACACCTTTCCAGTATCGTCATTGATCACAACATAAGCTTCATGTTCTCCATCTATAAGAGATTCTTTCAATTCATATTCCCAATTGCCATATTTATCAGTTTGAACAGTTACAACAATTGGCAGATCGGAATAGATATAGATCGTTGCGAGTTCATTTGGCTTGGATGTTCCAGATAAAATATATCCCAAAGCCATATTCTTCTTGTCATCTTTTATATTGGAAATGTTTTCTATAGCAAGATCGTTATTAATTTCTCCTGCTGTTTTGGGATGTTCTAGCGTTCTGTTCTCAATTATCGCTTTTTCAATTGGAGCTATTTTTCTTTCTAACTTTCCATCTCCCAAAGGGTTATATCCATTTTTTATCTCAGCTAGATCGTCATATCCATCTCCATCAGTGTCAATCTTATATGGATCAGTGCCAAATCTTCTTTCAATATCATCTGGAAGTCCATCTCCATCACTATCAATTGTAATGACTATCGGTGATGTTTGGATCAAACGATCTTCTTCATTTAAGACCAAGCCTTCTTTAGCGGATAGTACTTTTAACTTTAGATCTTTTTTCCTAATAGGAACTGAATTTTTTTCTTGAATTATTTTTTCTTCTAGATCTTTTGTTTCTATGGATTTTCCTATTATTTCTTCTTTTTTCTCATTTATTCTGTTGTACACAATTTGTCTGGTTAGAATATTTCCGAGGAATCTTTCTTTGATAGAATTTTTACATTGCCAAGATTCAACATTACTACACTTGACCTCTGGAGCGTATTTATTAAATATAAATTCTTCACATTTTACTCCATTTTCAATGTTTGCTTTCAAGCACTCTTGAGGAGCATACTTTTTAAACATTATTCCGTCACATTCCTGTCTATTTTTAATGCCTATCTGTAAACATTCCTTTGATATATATCTTTGTTGGAGATATGTTTCACATTCTTTTCCATTTTCTAATCCTGCAATTTTACATTCCTTTGGCATATATATATTTTGCATCAGTATTGTGCATTGTTCAATTGTTTCTATATTTCTCTCTCTGCATTCTATAGGAAATTTTTCAGTTGGTATATCTTCTTTCTCACTATATTTTTCTAATATAAACTTTTTACATGCTTCTGGATTTAAAATTCCTGCTTTTTGGCAGTCGTCTGGTGTATATTCTTTGAACATAAACTTTTCACACTCTTGTGCATTGAAAATTTGTGCTTGCAGACATTCTTGCGGACCATGTTTTTCAAACATTATTCTTTCACATTCAGCTGGATCGGTTATTTGTGCCAGTTGACATTCTTCTGGCATATTTATAAGTATCATATGTTCTTTGCATTCTTGTAAAGATGTAATTCCTTTTTCTTCACACTCTCTGGAAATTGTTCTTTCAGTTTGATCGGTATAGAACGGTTTGATCTCTATCGCAGAGAAATTTTCAAAATTAGTAAATGCATTTCTTAGTAGATAGTCACATTCTTCTTTTGTAGTTATTCCTGCTTCTTTACACTCTAAAGGCATAAAGTTTTCTATCATAAATTTTTTGCATTCCTCTGGATTGAGAATATTTTCTTCTCTGCACTTAAAAGGAATACTCATATATTTTTGGCACTCTTCGGGAGTTGATATGTTTTTTTCTTTACATTCTATCGGTAATTCGAAAATAAATGTTTCTGGATAGACATAATCATTATATGTCGTTGAAGTAGTTTCTTCTGTAGGATAAGTTTCTTCTGTTACTATAGATTCTTCTATATTTTCTATTTTTGTGCTTAATTTAATTTCAGCTATTGAAGTATTATTTTTTGCGATAGCTCTGATCGTATAATATCCATTCGGGAAATTAATAGTGCGCAGTAATATGTGGCATTGAGTTGAACTATCTTTAATTCCTTGTAATTCTGTAGATCTAGGACCTTCTATTTTGAATATACAGCCAAATATTTCAGAATTTGCAGAAATTGATATTTTTTGATCACCTTTGATCGGAGATTGAAGAGAGTCTATAAATTTAATTGCAAGAGGAGTTTGTGGGTCGCTAATTGTTGAATCGTTTGATATTTCAATATATCTAAAATCATAGACAGTTTCTGTTCCATTAGATGCTATTGCTTTGATCATATAACTTCCATCGTTAGAATTTGCAGTAGGCCAAGCAAAATGATAGTGATAAGGATCAGTGCTAGTAGTGTTTCCTGCATATATTCCTACGGCTGTTCCATTAGCTAGAACCTTGAATATAACAGAAGTTACATTTTGATTAACTTCAGTATGAATTATTTGATCTCCAGAAAGAGGGGAAGGAGGAAAGTCTATGAATTTAATTGTAAGAGGATCAGTTGTAGTAGTTTCATTTTGAACTTGAAAATAATTAGTATCAGTATTAGCATCAATAATATTTGTGTTTGTATTATTATAAGCTATTGCTCTGATTTTATAACTTCCATCATTGAAAGAAGTAGTTGGCCACAGGAAAGAATATTTGCCAGTATATCCTGAAACAAGAGTTCCTGTGAATGGTGTATATGCAGTTCCACCTATACCAGGTATAACTTTAAATGTAATTAAACTTACTGTTTCACTTGTCTGTGCATATATAGTTTTGTTTCCAGAAATAGGAGAAGCAGGAAGGTTTACAAATTCAATTGTAAGAGGATCGGTTGTGGTAGTTTCATTTTGAACTTGAAGATTATAAGCATGATCAAAAACATGATCTGTTCCGTTGTAAGCTATTACCACAAGATCATAACTTCTATCAGTAAAAGAACAAGTTGGCCACGTGAAAGAATATTTATTATCAAAATTTGGATCAAGAGCTCCTGCATATGATGTATATTCAACTCCACCTATGCCAGGTATGACTTTAAATGTAACCGAACTTACTGTTTCATTTGTCTGTGCAAATATAATCTGGTCTTTAGAAAGAGGAGAAGCAGGAAGTTCTACAAATTCAACTGTTGGGTTGGTGCCAGTTTCGTCTGCAGGAGGATTAGTAGTAGTTTCATTTTGAACTTGAAAATAATTAGTATAAACATAAACTGTGTTTGTACTGTCATAAGCTAATACTTTAAGTTTATAGCTTCCATCAGTAAAAGAATTAGTTGACCATATAAATTGATATTTATCTGTGTATCCTGAAACAGGAGTTCCTCCTTCTTCTGCTTGTACGGTTCCGTCGCTAGACACAACTCTAAATGTAACCGAACTTACATCTCCAGTTGTCTGCGCGTATATAGTTTTGTCTCCAGAAAGAGGAGAAGAATAAGAAGGAAGGTCTATGAATTCAACTGTAAGATCAGTTGTGGCAGTTTCATTTTGAACTTGAAAAAATTCAGTACAGGCAGCTTCAGTATAAATTGTTCCATCATAAATTAGTGCTCTAATTTTATAACTTCCATCAGCAAAAGAAGTGGTTGGCCACGTAAAATAATATTTATTATCAAGATTCGGATCAGGAATTTCTTCATATTCTGCTTGTATGGTTTCATCACTAGATATAATTCTAAATTTTAATTCAGTTGAATTAAGATTTTTGTTTGTCTGTGCAAATATAATCTGGTTTCCAGAAAGAGGAGAAGCAGGAAGTTCTACAAATTCAACTGTAGTGGCAGTTTCATTTTGAACTTGAAAAGGTCCAGTATAAATGTGAGGAGCTGGATCAGCTAGTACTTTAAGATTATAGCTTCCATCAGGGAAAGAATTAGTTGGCCACAGGAAAGAATATTTGTATAGAGCTCCTGAGACTGGATTTCCTTGATATGTTGTATATGCACTTCCATCATCAGGTATAACTCTAAATGTAACTGAACTTATCTCTTCAGTTGCCTGCACATATATATACTGATCTTCAGAAAGAGGAGAAGCAGGAAGTTCTACAAATTCAACTGTAGGGGTGCTAGTAGTTTCTGCCAATAAAAAATTGGCGCTATATGCCAATAAAAAGAACGATTGAATCATAATTACACCTAAAAAAATGTGTAAAAGACTTTTTTTGTTTATATCCTCCATATTATTATTTTATTTTATTAATTTATTTTAAATATTGTTTGACTTTATGAAGAACTTTGCACATCTGTTTTCTCCACAAGGTCGAAAAATATTTATGTTTTGTATAATGTGTTTTAATATTGTTCGACTTTATGGAGAATTATTTGCGAGTGCTTTTCTCCACAAGGTCGAAAAATATTAAAGATTGTTATATTATTTTACAGTTGATTTTATAACCACTTTTTGAATTTAAAAAAGATAAATGAAAAAGAAGTAACAGTGATCATCATAAACAGAACGGTCCAAAAACCAAAAGGTTGACTTTCAAAAGGCATTCCATTTGTGACGTTCATTCCAAAGACATTTGCTATAAGTGACAGTGGAAGCATAATTACAGAAAATGCGGTCAGAATTTTCATTGTGTTGTTCAATTTATATGAAAGCAGAGATTCATTTGTGTGTTCAAGGGCTTCAAGCATTTCTTTGTGATTTTCAAGAGTATTCCATACTTTTATATTTGAACCTATGACTTCAGCGGAAAGTCTGGAGAAGTTTTCACTAGTGATCTTTCCAATGTTTCTTGAAAGACTTTCCAGAACCATTCTTTGCGGTTTCATTGTTCTTCTGAAACTTATGATGTCATGTTTTATAATTGCGATCTCAGTAACCATTTTTCTTTCATCTCCATTGAAAATTCCTTCTTCAATATTATTTATGTGGTCATCAATATGGTCTAGCATCGGCATTCTCGTGTCAATTAGTTTGTCTAATATTTTATATATAAGTTCAATAGCGTTGTTTTTCAAATAGTAGTTTTTTGTTTGTGCGTTTGAGTTGCATTTCTCAAATATTTTTTTAAGTTCAGGAAGAGAACCAGAATGGCTTGTTATCAATGTATTTTCGAATAAAATTATATCAAGTTCTGTTGATATTGTTTTTCTTGATTTTTTATTGAAAATAGGGAAGTGTATTACAATAAAAAGATAATCTTTGTATTCTTCAACTTTAGGTCTTTTAATCTTTGGTATATATTCCTTTAAAATTGATGAACATATATTAAAGTCTTGTTTCAAAAAACTCACAATATTTTTGTCTGGATTGATAATATCTATCCATCTTATCTTGTTGTTTTTTATTTCTTGTTTCATGTGTTTTTGATAATAAATCTTTCTATTATTATACAATTTATCGGTGATAATGACAAATATTATTAATTTTAACATTTTAACATTTTAACAAAATCTTTCTAAAAGAAATTTAATAATAATTTAACTCTTGACGCATATCTAATTTCCTTTATAATAAAATTAGCACTCTAGGAGTAGGAGCGCTAATAGAGTTTATAAAGTCCATAAAAATATGCAAGAGCGACAGGAAATAATTTTAGGTTCAATTATCAGGGAATATGTTGATTCGGCGATTCCAGTGAGTTCTTCTTTATTGGCGGAAAAATATGATTTTGACCTAAGTCCGGCGACGATTAGAGCTGAGATGCTGGAACTTGAAAATGAAGGATATCTATATCAACCACATACTTCTGCTGGCAGAGTTCCTACTGATAATGGATTTAGATATTTTGTTGACGAGCTAATGCGGGAAAAGGAATTGACGAAAAGAGAACAACACTCTTTGCAAGTTGAACTTTTGAAGCTCAAAGCGCAGAATAAAATGCTTGCCAGAACGACAGCAAAACTTCTTTCTGCGATGTCAGGAAATCTTGCTGTTAGCGGTATGATAGATTCTGATGATTTCTATAAATCTGGGATCCAAAAACTATTATCCCAGCCAGAATTTGGCGATTTAGACAGTGTCTCTAGGATGGCGGAAGTGATTGATTATCTTGATGAAAGTATGGAAGAACTATCTAGTGAATTGAAAAACAGATCAGAAGTTGAAATTTATATCGGTAAGGAAAATCCAATTTGCAATACCAATGAATGTAGTATGGTTGTTTCTAAGTATATGATGGAAAACGGTGAAGAAGGTTTGTTGGCAATTATCGGACCAAAGAGGATGAAATATTCAAGAAATGTTTCGCTGATTGATTATTTGAAAAAATTGTTGGGAGGATAGATACTAAACTCTGTTTTAGAAATAAAAAAACCTTTTTTAAAAAAGGCAGAGGTTAGACCTCATTTTGTTTTCTCAAACCATTGTTAGTTTGGTAAGAATGTTTGTCCCAGCCATTATAGAGATTATAGAAAAGAAAGCAATAACAAGTCGTCCTTTTTCTGCTCCTTTTTTGTTTTCTGCGGTTGTTGCAAACACAAATATTACTCCGAATACGATTAAAATTATTCCTAACATCATCAATACCATAATTTTCCCTCCATATTATTAGCCAAGCATTTTTGCTTTTTAATATTTGTCTTAGAAGCTAATGTAAAATAATATCATCTAACTAAAATTATGTCAACATCTAAAGAAAAAAAAACTAAAAAACCTATTTCGCAAAAAAAAGATCTAAAACAAGAACTTGAAAACTATAAAAAACAAGCCGAGGAAAATTTAATTGGTTGGCAGAGAGCAAAAGCGGACTTTCTTAATTATAAAAAAGATCAAGAAAAATATGTTTCTGAATTCAGGAAGTATGCCAGTGAAGACGTGTTGATCAGTATTCTACCGACGATTGACAATTTTGAATTAGCAATAAAGCATATGCCAAAAGAGCTTGAAGAATCAGATTGGACAGCAGGAATAATTTGTATAAAAAGTCAGTTAGAGAATATTTTAAAAGAAATTGGACTAGAAGAAATTAAAGCAGTTGGTGAAAAGTTCGATCCTAGTTTGTTTGAATCAATTGGTGAAAAAGAATCGGATCAGAAGGAAGGAACAATTATTACAGAAGTTCAAAAAGGATATAGGATGAGTGGGAAGGTTGTAAGGGTGGGGAAGGTCGTGGTGGCGGGGAAGAAAGTGGATACACAGTAATTATATTAAAATTTCCAATTTCCAATTAACAATTTTCAATCAATTTACAATGTAATAATTCTCAATGTCTTAGAAGTATAATTTGCTAATTGGTTGCCAGCCCAAGGCTGGTCCGCCTCGGGCGGAAAAATTTAGAAATTGAAAATTCAATGAAAATTGAAAATTGAAAATTGTGAATTAATATTTTATTAAAAAATAATGAACCAAATTATAAAGTTTGTAAAACTTTAATTAGTCAATCAATTAATAATAAATGCTATGTCAAAAATATATAAGTGTTCAAAGGGATGTGGGAGTATTGAGGAAAGTGATCAAGAAAAAGTTCCAATATGTTGTGAGGTTCCAATGACAGAGATCAAAGAAGAGGAACTTTTTGGTTGTTCTGGTTGTTGCAGTAGGTGTGGTGCGTGTGGAGATGAATAAAACTTGTCATTCCAGAAAATTTCGGAGAAATTTATCTGGAATCCAGTAAGTCTCAATAAACAATATTCTTTGTATAATTTAGTAAAGGAAGCTCTGATAAACTAATAAATTTCTCTTTTATAA
>JAGLIM010000043.1 GCA_023142995.1 Minisyncoccota bacterium
AATCCTGGATTCCCGCCTCCGCGGGAATGACAAAAACTGCGTTTTTCAGAGGTTCTTAAAGTGAGATTGACTGGATCTCAGACATTTTTTCTAAAGTCAAAGCTTTTTAGAAAAAATTCTGGGATGACAAATTAAATAAATTTGTTTAATCACATTAATTTAAAATTAACTAATTTATAATAAAAAACTATGGGAAAAATATTAGGAATTGATCTTGGTACAACAAATTCTGCTATGGCAATTGTTGAAGCAGGTGAACCAAGAGTATTAGAAAATAAAGAAGGGAACAGAACAACTCCTTCAGTTGTGGCTGTGAATAAAACAAATGAGAGACTTGTTGGAGTTCTGGCAAAAAGACAAGCAGTTACAAATTCTGAGAATACTGTGTTTTCAGTTAAGAGATTGATTGGTAGAAGTTTTGAAGATAAAGAGATTCAAGAAGATATAAAGCTTGTGCCTTTTGAAATTGTGAAATCTGGCGAAGGTGTAAAAGTGAAAATGGGAGATAAAGAACATACTCCGCAAGAAGTGTCTGCAATGATCCTGCAAAAAATGAAAGCTGATGCTGAAGAAAAATTAGGAGAAAAGATCACTGAAGCTGTAATTACAGTTCCAGCATATTTCAATGACTCTCAAAGACAAGCAACAAAAGATGCAGGGAAAATCGCTGGACTTGAAGTAAAAAGAATTATCAATGAACCAACTGCTGCAGCATTAGCATATGGATTTAATAAGAAGAAGGATGAAAAAATCGTAGTTTATGATCTGGGTGGAGGAACATTTGATGTTTCTGTTCTTGAAGTTGGAGATGATACAGTTGAAGTTAAATCTACAAACGGTGATACACATTTGGGAGGAGATGATTTTGACCAAAGAATTATTAATTGGATTGTAGAAGAATTTAAAAAAGATCAGGGCGTTGATCTTTCAAAAGATCAAATGGCTCTTCAAAGACTTAAGGAAGCTGCAGAAAAAGCAAAACATGAACTTTCTACTGCTGTTGAAACTGAGATTAATCAACCATTTATCAGCGTTGATGATTCAGGTCCAAAGCATTTGAATTTGAAATTAACAAGAGCAAAGCTTGAAGAGCTGGTTGATGATCTGGTCCAGGGAACTCTTGTGCCTTGTAAGAAAGCGTTAGAAGATGCAAAATTAAGTGTTGGTGATATTAATGAAGTGATCTTAGTCGGAGGAATGACAAGAATGCCTGTAATTCAGGAAATAGTGAAAAAGTTTTTTGGCAAAGAACCGCATAAAGGAATTAATCCTGACGAAGTTGTCGCGCTTGGTGCTGCAATTCAAGGAGGAGTTCTTGCTGGAGATGTGAAAGATGTACTGCTTTTGGATGTTACCCCGCTTTCTTTTGGAATTGAAACATTAGGTGGAGTTTGCACAAAATTAATAGAGAAAAACACTACGATCCCGACATCAAAGACTCAGATATTTTCAACAGCAGCTGATAATCAGCCGTCAGTTGAGATCAATGTTCTTCAAGGGGAAAGAGAAATGGCTTCTGATAATAAACCTTTAGGTAGATTTATATTAGACGGAATACCACCATCACCAAGAGGATTGCCACAAGTTGAAGTTTCATTTGATATTGATGCAAATGGAATACTTAATGTTAAAGCAAAAGACAA
>JAGLIM010000044.1 GCA_023142995.1 Minisyncoccota bacterium
AAGGAACAATCAATTAGAATTGAATCTTCATCTGGACTTTCAAAAGAAGAAATTGAAAAAATGACAAAAGATGCAGAAGTTCATGCTGAAGATGATAAGAAGAAAAAAGAGCAGATAGAAGTGAAAAATAATGCTGACACTCTTGTTTATACAACTGAAAAACTGTTGAGAGATTCTGGAGACAAGATCAAAGAGGAAGATAAGAAGTCAGTTGAAGAAAAAGTTGAGGCATTGAAAAAAATAAAAGACACTGATGATACAGAAGCAATTAAAAAAGCTTCAGAAGAGCTTTCGCTTGAAGCGCAAAAAATTGGAACAGCAATGTATCAGCAAGCACAAAAAAGTGCGAAAGATGGTGAGAAACCAAAAGAAGAAACTGATAAGGGTTCTGTAGAAGGGGAATATGAAGAAGTGAATGATGATAAAAAAGATGATAAGAAAGATGGCAAAGATGACAAAGATGCAGGAAATGATGATGATGAAAAGAAATAGAAGCATTGGATTGTCACAGATGGTTTTGATTTTCAAAAACAGCGACATAGGTTGTCGCTGTTTTTTTGTGAGTAGATAATTTAATTTCGAACTTCGTGAACATTAGAGATATTTTCTTTTGCTATATATCTTTTATGTATAGATTTTATTTATATTGATAAGTTTGGTAATGACTAATTGAAATATCAGAAAATTATAAGATAATTTGAATTTAGATTCTTTTTACTAATACATTATAAAATCTATAATTGGTTCAAACCAACCTTCTTTTAAGCCTGCTTTGATAAATCCTACAAGAAGAATAAAAACAAACACTTGCATAAAACGATTAGCAGCTTTGAACGGTGATGGTTTACCGAGGTATGCCGGAGTACCCCATTTAGATTTGGACATAAAAACATATTAACATTTTAACATATTAACATTTTAACATTTTTGTAAATGTTGACAAGAGTGATAAATTATAATAGAGTTATATCAACAATTCTCATTTTAGAGAAGAGAGAGGATGGAGAAATATGATACGAAAAGCAGCAACAGAAGAAGAAGAAGCAATAGAAGAAGAAGCAGCAGCAGAAGAAGAAGAAGAAGATTCTGGTCTTTATGACACAGGATATGGCGGTTATGGAAATTTTAGTGCCTGTGTAAACGAAATAGATCCAGCAGCAGATGGTTGTGGTTCTTATGAAGAAATAGAACCAATAGATATGGCTCTGGATTGTGAAGATCCCGTGTGTCCCGAAGGTCAAGATTTTTAAATTCAGAAAGAAAAGGAAGTAGATTATAGGAAAATTAAATAGCAAAAATGTTATTTTACTTATAGTTTTCTTCCTTTTCTAAAATTTTTTAATAGAAAAACGCAATTGAGGCGGTTTTTTTATTTTCGAAAAAATGTATATTTGTTGGAATTTTTAAAAAGAGTATAATAAAATTATAAAATGTAATATTTTTAACAATTTAATTATAATTATATGAAAATTCAAAAAGCAAAAAATCCAGATAATTTAACAAGTTTTGAGCAAAAGCATTTGCCATGGATCATAATTCCGGAATTTGTAAAGAAGAATGAAGAATTTGAAGTTTTGGTAAAGATCGGAAAAGTTGATCATCCAATGACAGATGAACATTATGTTATAGGAATACAGCTTTGCATTGATAAAAAATGTTTCAAAAGAATATTATTAGATATAGCTAATCATTCAGAAGCAAAATTTAAGATTTTGCTTGAAAAAGATTCTGTGATCACAGCAAGAGCGGAATGTAATTTACACGGGGTATGGCAGTCGGAAGAAAAAGTAGTTTTATATCGAGGAAATAGTGATAAATAGAATTGTAAAAAATAAAAATCAAGAAAATAATCAAATTCCAATAATCAAACATTCGAATAATCATGTCTAAATATTGTTCGACTTTATGGAGAACTATGCGCATCTAAATTTCTCCACAAGGTCGAAAAATATTTAATAGATTTAAATATTTATTGATTATTGAAATTTGTTTGATTATTGATTATTTTTTGGTTATTGTGTCTTGTATCCTTGTTTTTTATTTTCACTGTATTTTTATATTTTGTATCCCTGATTTTAATCTTATGCTCAAAAATCTAAAGATCTCATTTTTTTTAGCGTATAAATCTATAGTTAGAGGCAATAAGGGAACTTTGTCTCTGACTGTTTTGATTATGACTTTGGCGTTTGTTAATCTCATTTTTATTTCTTCTATTTTTATGGGCATAGTAGTTTCGATGAACGAAGGGGCGATTGAAAATGAGTTTAGTAATATAGTAATTGAACCAGGAGTAGATGAAAATTATATCAAGCAAGTAGCAAATATGCAAAGCTTAATTGATAGTACTCCTGGGGTGATGGGTAGTGCGGCTCATTACGTTGCGGGGGCTATAGAGAATTTTGATGAAAATAAAGATGGTAAGGACATAAAAAGTACTAGTCGACCAATTAAATCTATCAATCCAGAAAATGAAAGACGAGTGACAAAAATACACGAAAATATGGTAGCTGGTGAATATTTACAGAAGAGTGATCGTGATAAAATTATTCTAGGCAGAGAAATTTCTGGTGGATATGAAGCTTCTCTTGAAGAGGGGATGTCAATTGGAGTAGATGTAGGAGATGAAATTGAAGTGATTTTTGGCAATGGTGTTAAAAGAGATTATGAAGTCAAAGGAATTTTTAGCACTAAAAATATCGGGGCTGATCAAATGATCTTTATCACAGAAAAAGAAATGGAGTCTGTTCTTGGAACACATAATATGGCTTCGGAAATTCTTGTTAAAATTGAACAAACAGGACAAGAAGATAAATATATTAAAGAATTTAGAAGAATAGGTATTACGGAAGAAGATATCAAACCTTGGACTGAATATATGGGTATGGTTGCTAGTGTGATGGGCAGTTTTAATATGATCAGTGCGATTCTTGGTATAATTGGCGCGATTGTTGCTGGAATTACTATTTTCATTGTTATCTATGTGAGTGTGGTTAATAGAAGAAGGCAGATCGGTATTTTAAAAGCGATTGGAATGAAAGAGAAAATTATTATCAATTCTTATATATTGCAAGCTTTATTTTATGCTATTTTAGGTATTAGCTTAGGGATGATCATAGTTTTTGTTTTGCTCGTGCCTTATTTTTTAAATAATCCTTTGAACTTTCCTATGGGATGGGTTAGCCTAGCTGTTACGCAAAATAATTTAATTATCAGTAGTGTGAGTTTGTTTGTGGCAGCCCTTATTGGCGGATTTATTCCCTCCTGGCAAGGCGCCAAACAAAGCATTCTTGATGCTATTTGGGGGAATTAGGAGTTAGGATAATACGTCGATGTCATTCCGAGCGACGGTAGGAGTCGAGGAATCCCTCTTAATTTCATAAAATGTTCATCAAAGAAATACTGGTCTTAGAGGGATTTCTCCGTTTCATTTGCTCGTGCCTCGCTTCATTCCAGTCGAAATGACAACAGCACATTATCCTAATTCCTAATGTTCTAATGTTCTAAAACCTAGTGTTCTAATTTCTAATGTTCTAACTCCTAATTCCTAAGAAGCTAAACAATGATTGAAGTAAAAAATTTAACTAGAACTTATGAGGGGAGAGTGCCGACGCAAGCTTTGAAAGGAGTGAGCTTTGAGGTGGAAGCGGGAGAATTCTTGGCTATTATGGGACGGAGCGGTTGTGGAAAATCAACTTTGCTTCATCAATTGGGATTGCTTGATACTCCTACAAGCGGAGAAGTAACTATTGATAATGAAAATGTTTTAGAGCTTTTGGATCGGGAGCAAGCAGAGTTTCGCTTGAAAAGACTCGGTTATGTTTTTCAGGAATACGCGCTTTTACCAGAACTTACTGTCTTGGAAGCTGTTTATTTACCTTTGATGATCCAAGGGACAGAAAAAAAAGAATATATAGAAAAAGCTGTTGAAATGCTTGAAAAAGTAGGATTAAAAGATCGATTGAATCATTTGCCCGCTGAACTTTCTGGAGGTGAGCAACAAAGAGTGGCAATTGCCAGAGCAATTGTTAATACTCCTAAAATACTATTCGCCGATGAGCCATGCGCTAATTTAGATAGTGAATCTTCTCAGGATGTTCTGGAATTATTTTGTGAATTAAATAAAAAAACAGGACAGACTATTATTATGGTTACACATGAAAAAGAGGATCGAGAATATGTAGAGAGGGTAATTTGGATGAAAGATGGGTTGATTGAGAGAGAAGAGTAATTTATAGTCATAGTCATAGGTAACAAGGTAATTGGCAGTAGGAATGGTCACAAGTCTTTAGTCTTTAGCTTTGTATTTTCTAATGACTTATGACCAACAACTTATCTTATTGCTAATGACCTTGTTACCTATGACTATGTTTACTTTTGACTATTTGCCTAATCTATTGTATTATTTAGTCATAAGGTTATTATTAAATTTTTAATTATGAGCAAAAGAATAATTATAATTATAACAATTTTAGTATTATCAGTTGGTGCTTATGTCGCGTATAGTTTTACTAAAGATCCAGAGATCAAATATACAACAGCTAAAGTTGAAAAAGATGAGGTTGTTCAGACAGTGTCTGCGACAGGAGCTGTTGAAGCTGCTATAAAGCTTAATCTGAGGTTTTTAAATTCTGGAAAAATAAGCGAAATTAATGTTGAAGTTGGTGATAGTGTTAAAAAGGATATGGTTCTTGCTGAATTAGATACAGTTCAATTGGAATCACAACTTTCCAGAGTAAAAGCAAGCTTAAATGCTTCAAAGGCAAGCTTGAATAAAATCTTAGAAGGAGCAACAGTAGAGGACATCAGAGTGTCTAAGACTGCTGTTGAAAATGCGCAGATTAGTCTTGATAATGTAAAAAATAATCTTATTGATATTAAAAACAATAGTGCAAATGACATTAGCAATGCCGAGGCGTCTGTTAATAGCGCTCAAGTTGCCTTAGATAATGCAAATAAGAGTTTTGAAAATGTAGAAATTGCAAATGAAAATAGTTTGGATCAAGATTATGATGATGCCTGGAATATTGTTAATTCTTCGGTGCTGATCGCTTTTGATGCGCTCAATACGAACAATACTACTCTTGACTATAAAGACGCACAAGGTCTTTTAAGTGTAAAGGATTTTCAATATTTAAATGATTCATCTCAGAGTAAAGTCGTTGCGCAAAATTCATATGACGTTGCTGATGATCTTATAAAAAGTATGAATGGAAGTTTAACTTTTGAAAATATTAATAGTGCTCTTTTGGAAATAAAAAATGCTCTTGGTGATGTTAGGATTACTCTTAGTGATACAGGAAATGTGTTGCAAAATACAATCACAGATTCAGATTTTTCTCAAAGTGAATTAGATTCATTGAAGTCAAGTATTTCTCTTTCAAGGAGTAGTGTTAATTCTGCAATTACAAATATAACAACAGCGCAACAGAATATATCAACTCAAATAGTGAACAATCAAACGAGTCTTGATGGTTCTCAGTCTTTAATCAATTCTGCAAAAAGTTCTTTTGATCTGGCAAGCCAATCATTACAATCGATCATTTCTTCTTCTGAATCAAAGATCAATTCTGCGGAAAATGCGATCAAATCTGCTGAAGGTTCGCTCAGACATGCTCAAGATCAGTTAGCGTTAAAGGAAGCAGGAGCAAGCTCAACGGAAATCGCGTTATATCGATATCAAGTTGAAGAAGCAGAAGCGAACTTGAAATCTACTCAAACACAAATTGACGATTCAACTTTATATGCTCCGCGAGATGGAGTTATAACAGAGATTAACGGTGAGATCGGAGAAATGCTCACCTCTGGTAATTTTATATCACTGATAACTGCTGAGAATTTTGAAATTAAAGCTAATATATCTGAGGTAGATATAGCAAAAGTAAAAATTAATGATTTGGTAAAAATTACATTTGATGCTCTTGGTCCAGAAGAAAAGTTTGAAGGAACGATTATTGAGATCAATCCTGCTCAAACAGAGATTTCTGGAGTTATATATTATAATGTGACAACAATGTTTTCTGGAGATTCAAAGATCATTAAACCTGGGATGACATCAAATCTTGACATTATGACAGCGAGCATAGAGAACGCTATTATGATTCCTTTCCAAGCTCTTAAAGATAGAGATGGACAGAAGTATGTGCAAGTTCTTAAAGATGGTGTTGCCAGAGATGTTTTTGTTGAAGTTGGATTGAAAGGTGATGTCAATATCGAAATTGTAAATGGATTGAAAGAAGGACAGGATGTTGTGGTTTTTGTGGAAGAGTAAGATTGGAATTTTGAATTTTGAATTTTGAATTTGGAATAAAGGATTTGAATATTGGGAATTAGGATAATGTGCTGTTGTTATTTTGACTGGAATGAAGCGAGGTACGAGCAAATGAAATGGAGAAATCCCTCTAAAATGGGTACTGTTTCAATAAACATTTCGTGAGATTGAGAGAGATTCCTCGACTCCTACCGTCGCTCGGAATGACATCGACGTATTATTCTAACTTTCTAGTGTTCTAATTTCTAATGTTCTAATTCCTAATTAGGATTTGGAATAAAGGTTTTGAAAATAAAAAAAACAGGGTTATAGCAGTACTATAACCATTTGTATTTACGATTCTATTTTACCTGTTCCTTTGCAAAGGAAACAATATTCTTAATCTGGATATCGGTTGATCGCTTCGCCAGGTTAGGTATGTAGAAGTCGATTTCCTGATCCATGACACTTAGGACATTCTATTTCTGTTATATTATTTTGTATCCCATTGCTCATTTACTTCTGGATTTACCATTTTTTCGCCATGGCAAGCGGGACATTCTTTATAATCGCCGGGTGGCGGTGATGTTGGTATTTTTCCTTCTCCATTGCATCTCATGCATTTTTCCTTGCTGATTGGTTCTGTTAATCTTAGATATGCTGATCCTTTCTGTACTTGTTTTGTTTTTCCCCATTCTTTATAAGTTTCTTTTTTGTGTTCTGGCATTTTGTAATGATCCTCCTGTATTGTTTGATTTCAATCTAATCTAAAATCTTATAAATGTCAATCTTATTTGATTGGTATAATATTTTTAAAATCACAAAAGGCTCCACACAGAGTACAGAGCCAATGATATATTCTAAATTCCAGATTCTATATTCTAAATTCTAAACAAATGTCAGTTCTCATTAACTTAAAAAATATTACCAAAGATTATCAAACTGGTGAGATAGTAACCAGTGTTTTAAAAGGTGTTTCTTTTGAAATTAATGATGGGGAATTTGTGGCGATTATGGGATCTTCTGGGTCTGGAAAATCAACGCTAATGTATGTTTTGGGTTTTCTTGATAAGCCAACAAGTGGAGGATATCATTTTGAAGAACAAGATACCTTGAAATTGGATGATGATAAGCTGGCTGAGTTTCGCAGTGAGAAAATCGGATTTGTTTTTCAGTCGTATAATCTATTACAAAGAACTTCTGTTTTGGAGAATGTTTTATTGCCAACAACTTATTTACCTAATTGTAATTTGAAAGAAGCGGAAAAAAATGCTGTAAAATTGTTAGAAAAAGTTGGTTTGGGACATAGGCTTGATCATAATCCAAATCAGCTTTCAGGAGGAGAACAACAAAGAGTGGCGATCGTTCGTGCTCTTGTTAATAATCCACGGTTAGTTTTGGCTGATGAGCCGACTGGAAACTTGGATAGCAAATCTGGAGAGGAAATTATGGAAATCTTACAGAGTTTAAATAAAGAAGGACGAACGATCATTATGGTTACTCATGAGGAATATACTGCTGAATGCGCGAAAAGAATAATACATATTAAAGATGGAATGGTAACGGAAGATAGAATTGTTGAGAGACAGAGAATGGCGAGGGATGGGGAATACAAGAAATAATTATCAATTACCAATTTTCAATTTTCAATCAAATCACAATTTTCAATTTTCAAACTTTTATTGAGCTTGAAACTAAGTTTGAAAATTCATTCATTGAAAATTCATTGAAAATTGGTCATTGAAAATTGAAAATTCTTCTTCTTATTAATTCTTGTGTTTTTTGATTTTTTATGAATTTTATTAAAACTATAAAATCATCCATTACCAACCTGGCCGCGAATAAAGCTCGGTCTTTTTTAACTATGCTTGGAATGATCATTGGGGTGGGGTCGGTGATTGCGATTATGTCTGTGGGAGCAGGAGCGCAGAGTTTGATTTTCAATGAAATTTCTTCTTTTGGAAGCAATCTGATCGGTGTTATGCCAGGTGGAAGTGAAGATGATGCACCTCCAGCAGCAATGCTTGGAATGGTGATCACAACACTTACCTATGACGATGCTAAAGCGATTGATGGAATTCCTCATATTATAGCAGTAACTCCTTATGCAACAGGAAATGCGAATATTTCTTTTGGCGATAAAATAAAAAATGCAACTTTTGTCGGTGTTACTTCAGAGTATGTAAATGTGGAAGATAGTAGAGTAAGTCATGGGAGATTTATTTTGCCAGAAGAGAATGAAAGCACAGCAAGAATAGTTGTACTTGGTTCAGAGATCAAAGAAGATCTGTTTGGCGATGATGATCCTTTAAATCAAAGAATAAAGATAGATAAAACAAACTTTTTGGTTGTCGGTGTAATGAAGAAAAAAGGGGCATCGTTGATAGCAAGTCGTGATAAAGATATTTTCATTCCTGTAAAAACAGCACAAAAAGTAATGTTGGGAGTTGACTATCTCGGATTGATCAGGGCTAAAGTTGATGATGAAAAAAATATGCCTTTCGTTACTAGCGAAATTAAAAAGTTGCTACAACAAAGGCACAATATTGAAGACCCAAAAAAAATTGATTTTTCTGTACGTAGTATGGATCAAGCTTTGGATATGATCAGTATGGTCACAGACGCTTTAAACTTGTTTCTTGGAGCTATTGCGGCGATCTCTTTGATCGTTGGTGGAATTGGGATTATGAATATTATGTTAGTGAGTGTTACAGAGAGGACGCGGGAGATTGGTTTGCGTAAAGCATTAGGTGCGAAAAGAGTGGATATTTTAACGCAATTTCTGACCGAATCAGTGATCATCACTTTTATTGGCGGTCTGATCGGTATTATTGGCGGTTCAATCTTTGCTATTTTGGTTGCTTGTGGAGCGCAATATTTTGGATATGATTGGGATTTGATAATTACACCATTTTCAGTGATTATTTCTTTTGTTATTGCAGTTGTGATCGGTTTAGTTTTTGGAATTTATCCCGCGAATAAAGCAGCAAAGCTGAATGCGATCGAGGCGCTACGATACGAGTAGAAAGTCTATTAAAATTTTGTTGGTTCCATAGTGGCGATAGCCCTGTGGAATCTAAATGCAAGCTGATATTATTTTACAAAAATTTATTGATGTATAATGTCTCGCATTAAGGTTCCACAGCCCTACGGGACTATGGAACCAACGAAGAAAGGGCTTCAGCCCGAATTCGTGCCAAGGTATTTAATTTTACTATCGGATTAAAGCCATTGCTCCAAAGATTGAGTTAATATATAAAAAAAGCAAATAATAAAAAGAGACAGAACTTTCTCGTAGAGAAGACTGTCAGAATTATTTTTTTGTTTATTTTCTAGAGATCTTGTTGTTAAAGCATTAAATTGGCTCTCTTACAGCCATCTCCATTTTCTATTCTTCCTGATATACCTTTTCCAACGAAGAATACTGTTGCTGTTCCCTCACCAGATTTTGGATAAAAGCCAGCATTTCTCTCAGCTGTGGTATATTGTTTCTCTGTTACTTTGTCATACTTTTTTTGCCAGCTTGCTTTTAGATAATATTCAACCATTCTTGTTATGCTCCTTTACTCATCTATTTCATTGTGAAATAGGCTATAACTTTCTGTATCGTATCACAAACCGAATTTATGTCAATATTTTCACTAAAAACCATAAATCTCGCTCTTGTTGGACTTAGGGCGAATATGACCAGAACGGCTCTGTCTGTTTTGGGGATTGTGATTGGGGTGGCGGCGGTGATTGTGATCGTTTCAGTTGGGCAGGGATTGAAAGTTTTGATCGTGGATCAGATCAATGTTTTCGGAGAAAATATGATGTCTGTGCAGGTTAAAGTGCCAGGAAGTGATTATGGGGCTTCAATGCAGTCAATGGCGGAAGGGACAGTGATCACTACTTTGAAATATGATGATGTGCAAGCAGTACGGGATAAAGACAGGTTTCCTTATATCAAAGCAGTTTCTGGCTATTCAGCTGGGACGCAGTGGGCTACATATCAGGAGAAAGAAAAACAAGTGATGTTTATTGCTACTGATGCCTATTATCCCGATATTGATGGACAGCTAAAAATGTCGCAAGGACAATATTTTACAAATGAAGAAGAAAGAGGGATGGCAAAAGTTGTTGTTATTGGTAGTAAGGTTGCTAGTAAATTTTTTGGCGAGGAAAGTCCAATTGGTAAACAGATAAAAATTAAGCAGATTAATTTTAAAGTTATTGGTGTTGTAGTAGATCGTGGAATGATAATGACATTTGATTATGACAGTATGGTTTATCTTCCGTTAAAAACTGCGCAGAAATTGATCAGTGGAACTGATCATCTAGTTGAATTTGCGATGGTAATGGAAGATGATCAGCATTTTGCACAGGCAAAGGCAGAAATTTCGCAATTGATCCGTCAGCGACATAATATTACTGATCCGTCTAAAGATGATTTTGAAATAATGTCAATGGATCAAATAATTGATATTGTAAATACTGTAACAAGTTTAATTTCGTTATTATTGGGATTACTGGCAGCAATTTCTCTGTTAGTTGGCGGGGTAGGAATTATGAATATAATGCTTGTGATCGTTGCTGAACGAACACGGGAAATTGGTCTTAGAAAATCATTGGGAGCTAAACAGAAAGATATTTTAAACCAGTTTGTAACGGAAGCTATTCTGATATCAGTTTTAGGAGGAATTATCGGAATTATTTTTGGAATTGTCGTTTCTTTTATAATAACTATATCTGTCAGAGCATATGGTTTTGACTGGCCGTTTGTTGTATCAATTGAGGCGATTATTATTTCTTTCTCAACAGCAGCATTTTTTGGAATTATTTTCGGCTGGTATCCAGCAAAAAAAGCGGCGAAGTTGAATCCGATTGAAGCATTACGATATGAGTAGAAACAAACAAAAAATACAGTGAAAATAAGATACAAGGATATAATTAATTAAGAAACAAGGATACAATAACCAAAAAATAATCAATAACCAATAATCAAATTATCCGCCCAAAACATTGTATCTATCTTGGGAAGGGACCAGTCTTACTCTAGTACTTGATTCTCAATAAACAATAAAATTTAAGTCTACTAAATGTTTTTCGACCTTGTGGAGAAATTTAGATGCGCATAGTTCTCCATAAAGTCGAACAATATTTGAGTATGGTTATTCTAGTATTTAATTATTGAGATTTGGTTATTGATTATTTTTTGGTTATTGTATCTTGTGTCCTTGTTTCTTTTTTTTGACAATTCTAGCTGTATCTGATAGAATGTTTTTATGTAATTAAATAGTTAATGTTGATTGATCAATATTATCTGATCTAGATTTCAAGCTATGTTGTTATTACTCACTATAAAATCACAATTATTTACTATAATTTGTAAATCATTAAGTTTTTTATCAAAAGAGGAGCTTTTAAATAGTTCTTTTTGTTGTGTTTTAGATAAAAGTGAGAGAACACCTATTCTATCTTTAGGCTTATAACGTAACAAAAGTAGTGAAGATTCTAGGTCAAACTTCGATATTTGATCGATTGATTTAGGAGAAATAAAAAAAATGAACGAAATACAAATATTAATTAGTCTTCTTGTTGCCTTTAGTGCTGGTTCTACAATTGGATATTTTGGACGACAGTTTCTTGCTTCAAAGCAAATGGAAACTGCTGAAGGAAAAGTTAGTAAGATTATTAATGAAGCAAAGAATAAAGCAGCTGAAATTTTGCTAGAAGCAAAAAATAAAGCTGTTAAAATTTTAGATGATGTTAAAAATGAAGGAATAGAAAGAAATAGGCAAGTTAATAGAAATGAACAGAGACTAGCTAAGAAGGAAGAACATCTGGAAAAGGAAAAAGATGAATTTGAAAATCAAAAGACCGTGCTACAGGGGAAAGCCAAGCAGGTTATGAAAATTAAGGAAGATATTGAAAATATCAAACAAGAACAGATCAATAAATTAGAAAAAATTGCTGATTTAGATCAGGAAACAGCAAAAAAGGTTATTATTGAAAGAATTGAGCAAAAGAATAAAGATGATATAATAAAAAAGATAAAACAGCTTGAAGAAGAAGGACAAGACGAATTGAAAAAGAGAGCAAATGATATTATTGTGCAAGCTATACAAAAATATTCAGGAGCACATACAGCTGAGATCACAACATCAAATGTATCATTGCCAAGTGATGAAATGAAAGGAAGGATCATTGGACGAGAAGGAAGAAATATCAAAACCCTAGAACAAGCAACTGGAGTAGAAGTCATTATAGATGATACTCCTCAGACGATCATTGTTTCTGGTTTTGACCCAGTCAGAAGACAAGTTGCTAAATTATCATTGGAAAAACTTATGTCTGATGGCAGGATACATCCAGCTAGAATTGAAGAAATCGTTGAGGAAGTGAAAAAGGAGATCATTGATAAGATCAAACATGCTGGTGAACTAGCTGTCTTAGATGTAGGTGTTGCTGGAATTAATCAAAAACTAGTTCAATTAATCGGAAGATTGAAATATAGAACAAGCTATGGTCAGAATGTTCTTTTGCATTCAATAGAGGTTGCTCATCTTTCAGCGTCACTTGCTTCAGAGCTTGGCGCGAATGTTTCAGTTGCGAAAAAAGCAGGACTTCTTCATGATATTGGCAAGGCTGTTGATCATGAGATCCAAGGGACTCATGTTGAAATTGGACGAAATATATTGAGTAAATTTGGAATATCTGAGGATGTCATAAAAGCGATGCAGTCACATCATGAAGATTTTCCTTTTGAAACTACTGAGTCTGTGATCATACGTGTGGCAGATGCGATCTCTGCGTCCAGACCAGGAGCAAGAAAAGATACTCTTGAAAATTATTTAAAGCGTCTTGAAGAGCTTGAAGGAATTGCTAATTCATTCGAAGAAGTTGAAAAATCATTTGCGATTCAAGCTGGTAGAGAAATTAGGATATTTGTTACACCTGAGAAAATCGATGATCTAGGGGCAACAAAAATATCAAGAGACATAGCAGATAAGATTGAAGAAACCCTAAATTATCCTGGAGAAATTAAAGTTCATGTTATCAGGGAAACTAGGGCTATTGATTATGCAAGATAGGGATTAGAATATAGAATTTAGAATTTAGAATTTGGAATGTAGCAGTTTCTGACATTGTTTTGTTATCTGAAATAAGTTAGCTAGAAATATTTAAAATAGATAATATGGAAAGAATAATTCAAAATATATTTTTGTTAATGATTTTGTTTGTGCTCTTTTTGTTATCTATATCAAAGGTTTATCGTCTTGAAAGTAATGAAAAAAGGAAATATGGATCTTTGATAAGTGTATTATTATTGTTTTTTACTTTAGTTAGTTGTGGAAGTTTGTTATTTATCAAAAAGAAAGATAAATATAAAAACTTAAACACAAGTCCAATTCAATCTGACGAGGTACAAATATATCAAGATGCATCAGAAAGAATGTTGGAATTAAATAGAATCTCTGAATGGAAGAGCCTGAAAACTTTTTGGAAAAAGCTTAGCTTGATAGAGCCTAGTAAAGAAAATGGAAGTGATCTATATTATAAATATGAATATATTAATTCCATAGAAGATAAAGAAGCTGAGAACTTGCGACAGGAAATGGCTGAAGTATTTGGGTATAAAGATTATAATGATCTTAGAAGTGAGATTTTATACGATGTAGCAGAAGAAACTAAAGCTTCTTTTAAAACAGGAATTAAAAAACTTGTTTCAGAAGATAAAATTTCACCATTAGAAATGGAAATTTTGGCGAAGATATGTAATGGAAGACTAGACTATATGACAATGGGATTTGGTAGTATGCTCACGAGAATGATGCCTTCAGAAATGGTTCTTGAAAAAGAAGATAGTATAGCAAGCTTGGAGCATAAAATAGATCTATTGATAGAGCTTCGAAATAGTGACAAAGTAAGTAAAGACGAATTTGAAATGGCGTTGGATAATATTCAAAATGAGATAGAAACTTTTTTAATCTTAGATATGATAGAATCTAATTATTTACCGATTTATGAATATCATTATGGAAATATCGAAGATTTTAACGAAGATAGTACAATAGAAGAATATATCGCAGTATTCAAACAGCATTATATTAACTACAAAGAGGATAAAGAAAAATCTTTCTATAGCGGTTATGATGTTGGTGAGATAGACAAAATGTATCTAAAAACAAAAGATGAAATTGAAAGAATAAAGAAAGCTTTGCCAGCATTAAGGGAATTAGTCGCTGATTTAGAAAGAGAAAGATGAAAGATCTATATTTTATTTATGAAATAACTCCTCGTTGTAATAATGATTGTCTTTATTGTTATAATGTTTGGAAAGAGAATAGTTCTTATCTTTGTGGAGAATTGCGCGCTGTTCAGATAAAAGAACTTTTTACAAAACTTTTTTCCGAAGTTGTTCCAAAGAGAATTACAATAGCAGGTGGCGAGCCTTTGATGCACACTGATCTTTTTGAAGTTATTTCATTTTTGCGCTCTGAAAATATTATGGTTAGTATAGCCACAAATGGAACACTTTTAAGTGAAGAAGCTATTAGAAGGTTAGTAACAAGCGGTGTTGATTATTTTGAGATTTCTTTGGTAAGCTTGAATCCTAAAACTTACCAAAGACTAAGTCAAAATAGTAAGCTTTCTCAAGTCAAAAAAGCTATTTTAAGTGTTAAGAAATATAAAGTAAAGCTTACTGTTTCTTTTGTTGCTAATAAATTAAATCTTGATGATCTGGAAGATGTAATTGATTTTTGCTATGTTTCTTCTGTTGATTCTTTAGCTATCAATCGTTTTACCGAAGGCGGGCGAGGATCAAAAAATAGATCATTACTTGCGATCTCTGATTCTGAGCTGAAAGAAGTTTTAAAGTTAGCAAATTATAAAAGCAAAGAGTATAATTTTCCGATTAATATTACTATTCCGATAGAGAATTGTTTGATCAATCATGATGAGTATCCATTTTTAAATTTTGGTGCTTGTGAGTGTGGTCAGAGAAAATGGGCTATTGATCCATTAGGTAACTTAAGGATTTGCGAACAAAATCCACACATATTAGGAAATTTGCTTGATAAGAGCTTTTCTCAATTATCAAACCTTGATGATGTTTATAAATTTAGGAAAGACAATTTGACAGATGATTGTGAGAATTGTAAGTTGTTTGATTCTTGCAGAGGTGGCTGTAGATATACTTGATTGGAATATAGAATTTTTCCGCCCAAGGCGGACCAGCCTCGGGCTGGGAATTTTGAATATGGCGATTAATATGGTATAAAAACAAAATATTACAATGCGTTAGAGTTTTTCTCTCTGGTATTATTTTATTGCATAACGAGTTATAAGTTAATTCTATTTTTATGAACATTTTATTTTTTGGTGATCTTGTGGGAAGACCTGCAAGAATGGCTTTAAAACAAATATTACCTGCCTATAAGGAAAAATATAAGGTGGATTTGGTTATTGCCAATGGTGATAATTTGGCGCATGGAAAAGGGGTTACAAAGAATACTCTTGAAGAAATAAAAGGGTATGGAGTTGATATTGTAACTTGTGGCGATCATACGTGGGATACAAGTCAGGCAATTGAAATTTGCAAAAGTGGTGATTATGATTTTATTTGTCCTGCAAATTATCCTGTGTTAGATCATAAAAAAGGATATAAAATAATTGAGGTTAACTCAAAGAAAGTATTAGTCTTGAATCTAATTGGAAGAGTTTTTCTTAAAGATCATCCAGATTGTCCTTTTCGAGTAGTTGATAAAATTCTTGAAGACAATGCAAAAGAATTTGATATTGCTATTGTTGATTTTCATGGTGAAGCGACAAGTGAAAAAAGAGCTCTTGGTTTATATTTAGATTCAAGGGTTTCTTGTTTTCTGGGAACACATACACATATTCAAACTGCTGATGAGCAAATTTTTCCTGGTGGTAGCGCATATATCTCTGATGTAGGAATGGTTGGACCAGAAGATTCAGTGTTGGGATGTAAGAAGGAATCTGTTATAGATCAAATGATAACACAGAGTAAATTTCGCTATGAAATAAGTGATGATGATAACATTTTGATCGGAGCGGTAGTCGTTGAAATAGATGATGAAAATTCAATGGCAAAAAAGATTTTACGCATAAATGAAGTTATAAAAATAGCTTTATAAAAAAATTTGCCTTATTTTAGCTATTTGCTATAATTAAGCTATATCGTTAAATTGTTGTATTACTAAATTGTCTTGCGTAGTACTATAATTTAATTATAATTTTGATAAGATGACAATTTAATTTTAATTATATATAAAGAAAGGGGGTGTATCAAATGACAAAAGATGAATTAATTGATGTTGTATCTGCAAAAACTGATTCTTCAAAAAAAGACACAGAAAGAACCATTAATGCAGTTTTAGAAACAATAACAAAAACACTTGTTGACGGTGAAAAAGTTGCTTTTACTGGATTTGGAACATTTAGCGTTAACAGAAGAGAAGCAAGAACTGGAGTAAATCCTCAACATCCTGAACAAAAGATTCAAATTCCTGCAATGAATGTACCAAAGTTCAAAGCTGGAAAAAGTCTTAAGGATGCTGTAAAATAAGTTTTTTATGTAAAATAAAAATTCCCTAATATATTTAGGGAATTTTTGTAACATTACATTTAGTTTGAAATAATTGTTTTATTGTGATTAAATGTATATAGGAGTTGTTGAGTTCTCTATAAAGTTGAACAATATTAAAACATATCATATAAATTACATTTACAAATATTTTTCGACCTTGTGGAGAAAAGCATACGCACACAGTTTTCCATAAAGTCGAACAATATTTATCGCAAGGTTTTCTATGTATCTGAATAGTATTAAACATACTAAGAAAATATCAATATTTTTTGACCTTGCTCCGAAAGTACGTGCATATAGTTGCGTATTATAAAATATAATCTATTAAATTAAGATATGAAAATTGGAATTGATGCAAGAAGTTTGGAACATTCAAAAACTGGAGTCAGAAGATATCTAGCCAACTTATTGGAATTTTGGAAAAATGAAAAGAATAATCAGTTTATTCTTTATTTTAAAGACAAAATACCAAATGATGAATTGATTGATTCTGATAACTTTAAAAAGGTTTTGTTGAAAAATTCATTAGGTTTTTCTAGTAATTTTTTCTTTCAACATTTTCTTTTGCCTTATAACCTCAAAAAAGATAAAGTTGATTTTTTCTTTTCTCCTTTTTATTTAAAGCCGCTTTATTGTCCTGTTCGATCTTCCATTGTTCTTCATGATATTTCGTATGAATCTCATCCAGAATGGTTTGATCGCAAAAGTCAATTTATTTTAAGAAAACTTTCAAAAATTTCAGCAAAAAAAGCTAAGAAGATCTTTACAGTGTCCGATTATAGTAAAGGTGAGATTATAAAATATTATCATACTGATCATAATAAGATCACAGTAACTAATTTGGCTCCAGATAGCAGTTTTGAAAAAATTGAAGATATAAATAAGATCAATGCCATAAAAGAGAAATATAAGATCAAAAAGAAATTTATTTTTTGTTTAGGTACGATCTTTTCCAGAAGACATATTGCAGAGATCATTGATGCATTTGAGAAGATCTCACTTGAATGTGATGAATATCAGCTTTTAATAGTTGGAAAAAATAAAACATATCCATTTATTGATATAAATAATAAAATAGAAATTATAAATAATAGATCAAAAGAAAATAGTATAGTTCATCTTGATTTTGTTTCCGAAGAAGAGCTGTTGGTTTTTTATAGTTTATGTGATCTTATAATTTATCTTTCTGATTATGAGGGTTTTGGGCTTCCTGTGATTGAAGCGCAATTTTTTGGCAAACCTGTCATAACAAGCTATAATAGTTCATTAGTTGATGTTGGAGGAGATTCGGTTGAATTTGTGAAAGATAATACAGTTGATGAGATCTGTGAAAGTATGGGAAAGCTAATTTCTGATAAGAGATATAAGTTAGATTTAATCAAGCGGGGGAATGAGAATGTGAAGAGATTTAGCTGGGAAAGGTGTGCAAAGGAAACGTTGGAAAGAATATTGAACATTGAATATTGAATATTGGGATATTAGAACATTAGGTGCTAGAACATTAGGAGTTAGAATGTTAGAACGTTAGAACATTAGGAGTTAGAATGTTAGGAATTAGGAATTAGGGATTAGAACATTAGGATATTGGAATATTGTTTTTTCCTTGCTTGTTGCGGGAACGAGTTTGTAACTCGTTTCTGATGTTTTTCAAACAAACAAAACCGTATTATTAAATTCTTGTTTATAAAAACGCAAAACGAAATTTAAAAATAAAAGAAACTGGTTACAAACCAGTTCCCGCGAAAAATATTGTTTTGGAACAAGGGTTTTAGCTTAAAAGTTTTAAATAAAAAAACAAGGAATGAGTTAGTCATCCCTTGTGCTCTGCGATTTCTCTTCTGAGAATGTCAGGATTCCATATATAAAGGACAAATACAATACTAGTAAAATCGCGAGGCTGGCTTCTACTAACATTAATCCAAGCATTAAGCTCGGTATCCCGATCAATATCAAAGGACCAAACAATGTTCCAAAAACGATATTTTGGAAATCATATAGCTCCAGTGTTATAATTAAAGATATCATTACAACGCAAGTAATTATTATTGAGTTTGCATAATCTAGATTTGTATGAAAATCTGTGTTCCAAGCTGTAAAGAGCATCAGTACTGCAATAAGGAAACAAATGACCGCTGATCTATTACTTAGTTCCTTATGAGTTGATCTTTTTCTTATTGCAAGCGTAGCTATGACCAGAAGCCAAATAAATACATTAAACGTTTGGTATCTGGGGTTGCTCAATGTTAACATTATTCCGATCACAACTAAGATTAGCAGTAGACGATTTATATTTACTATATTACTTTTTATTTTTATTAGCATATTCAAAATGCCGTCCTCCATTTCATTAGTCTAAAATCCTTAACTAATATAATTTATATCATAAAATTTTGTTTATGTCAACCCCATTTTTACTTAGTATCGTTTATTTATATCATTTACAATAATTGATACAAACAAACTATGACGCAGTATTTGGAACGGGGTCAATAATGTAACAATAGAATAATTTAATAGTTTAATAATATATTTCTATGTCAACACCTCTTAAAACGATTTTTATATCTGAATTTATACTTGTTTTTATTATGGTAATTGGGATTGCGCCACAAGAGCTTGCATATTTAATTCTTGTTTTGCTTGTAGTAAGTTTCATAAGGTTGAGTATGTTGGATTCTTTGAAGCTTTTTATTCTCTCTGTTCCATTTTTTGTAGCACTTCCAGCAAATGCGCTTTCAGATTCAATGAGTATTTGGAGATTTTTGATTTTGGTTCTGGTTTTAAAGGCGGGATGGGAGAAGTATTGTTGGTTCCATAGTCCTCCCGTATCGCAGTACGGGATAAACTCCTGGCTGTGGAACCGATGTGCGAGATTACTTAATAATGGAAAAAGGTTTCACATTAACACACTCCTAACTCATCTCAAGAGTGGAATTATCGGGACTATGGAGCCAACGTATTTGCAAAAAAGCTCCACAGCCCTAAAGGGACTATGGAGCCAACGATTATTATTTCTCACAGTTATATTTTTTATCATTGCTTCTATTTCTCTAATTTCAGCTCAAGATGTTGGAATGGGGATCAAGAAAATGTTATTTTTGTTAAATATATTTTTACTTTTTCCTGTTGTAATTTTTACTATAAAAAAAGAAAGTGATTTGAAAGAAGTTTTTAAAGCTCTTCTTTGCTTGTCTTTGATGATCGTGTTTATAGGATATTTTCAATTTGTTCTGACTTTCTTTTTTACACTTTCTCAATTCTGGTATTTTTGGACGGATAATGTCATTAAAGCGTTCTATGGTCAAAATTTGAGCCATTTATTAAGCTATAGTAATACTTGGTTCTCCTATTACAAATCTTTTCCTCCAACGTTGCGAATGTTTTCTGTTTTACCTGATTCTCATTCATTTGCAATGATTACTACAATTTCAATTCCACTGGTTTTGTCATTTCTTTTTCTTTACGAAAAAAAGAAAAAGAAATATATGTCTATTGTTTTGATATTTTTTCTTTTAGCCATATTTTTTTCTGGATCTCGGGGTGCTTGGGTTGGAAGTATTTTTGCTTTGGCAGCTTGTGTAATTTTGTTTATATCCTCATCTATAAGGATAAAAAACAATTCAAAATTTGAAAGAATTTATCTTGCTATTATTGAATTTAAAAAGCTATTGAAAAGTAAAGTAGGATTCAATTTTAATATTGAAAATAATTCTAAATATTATTCAAAATTAATAGTTTTTTCTGTCCTATTGTTTTTTCTCTTAATGCCAGTCTCTAGTCTTATTCTAAGGCAAAATCAAGAAACTCAACTTATAAGAAGCAATATTAGTTTGACCGATAAGAATGAAAATAAATTTTCAATGTTTGAAAGAGCTTTTTCGATTACTGACTTTTCTGAAACTTCAAATAAGGGTCGTCTTCAGATCTGGCAGGAAACATTAGTTTCAATTAGCGAGCATCCATTTCTGGGAGTTGGTTTCGGAAATTTTAATTATGTTTTAGGAGAAAACTCTACTGCTCTTAAAAAAGGTTCTTCAGCACATAGTATTTATCTTGATATTGCTGCGGAAATTGGAATTTTCGGACTAATAATATTTCTATTATTGATCATAGAAATACTAATGCTGGCGTATAAATTATATTTTAAAATTGAAAAGAAATATTTAAAAGTATTTGCTGGATCATTCTTTGTATATTTCACTTGGATATGTGCTTATAGTCTTTTTGACGTTATAATTTTCAATGATAAGGTCTTGATGTTTGTTGTTATTATGATCGGGGTGTTGTATTCATTGGGGAGAATCACGAATTATGAATTATGAATTATGAATATACCCGTATTCTGATTAACTGATACTTAATTAAAGCATAGGAATTTTAATATCTATAGGAGTCCTTGCGATAGCAAGGGTGAAATTTCATAGGATTAGTGAATTTCAAAAGTATTATGATGTTTTATCCTTACTCTCGTAAGGACTCCATGATACGCACTAGCGTATGTGCTAATAAACTTAATTCATAATTCATAATCTTTGTCTTTACATAATACAAAAAAAATGTAAGAATAGATTAGTAAAAGGGGTCTTTTTTT
>JAGLIM010000045.1 GCA_023142995.1 Minisyncoccota bacterium
AAATTATAATATTTTTGTGGGATATCGAGTTTTGTTGTCTTTAATAATAATCGTTTTATTTTTGACATAAAAATATGAAAGGGTTTTAGAGAAAATAAGAACTCAGTTCTGGGTACCCAGAACTGAGTTCTTAAGTATGTAATGCTAGTCTATAGGTTCTCCCAAGTTGAAGACTCAACATTAACATCAATATTTGCCTTATTGTCTTTTATAATTCTACGTACTTTGCCATTGAACACAAATCCATCACCTAGTTCAGCGCTTTCGATCAATGCGCCATAAAACTTGAAATTTGCGATTTCTCCTCCGCCAAGAATTGCGATTGGGTCAAATTTTTTTTTAAGTTCCATTTTTTCAGCATAGCTTTCATATAATTCCCATATCAAACTTTCTGTATTTTGATCTGGTTCAATTATAGTTAAGCCAAGTGAGTCAGCCTCATCTCTTGTAATCGGATAACCATGAATGCAAATGTCACCAGTGATCTCTTTTATAATATTCTCAATTTTTTCTTTATCGTGATCTTTGTCAAAATGCATTAAAAGAAGTTTTTCAGTGATCTGCTTTGCCATTCTTGTAGCGCGATACGCGTTTCCAAGAGAAAGAGGATGGATCTTTGCGGCAAGGTCTTCAAAAACATTTATCATTTGATCATCTCTAACTCCAGCTTTTTCTTTAGCAAGTAGAAAATATGAATTCAAGTCTTCAACGCTGATCTCCATTTTTTGATTTTTATTTAATGGATTTTCAGGGTTAAATGGGTGTCCTGTTGAAGGATCTACTGGACTTAATTCTCCAAGCTTGCCCATAACGATCTTATCAGCGCCGATTGAGATCAATGTTCCAGCACTATGAGCGCGATAGGGGATAAGCATTTCAATTTCATTGGCATAACTTCTTATAAGTTTGATCAAGCGGATAGGCGTAATCATATCTCCGCCTCTTGTGTATAAAAATAAGCTTATTTTATCCTGTTTGCCGATCTTTTCTAAGTGTTTTGCAAAGATCGGAATAATGTCCTCTGCCACCTTAGTTACAAACGGCTGTCGATCGCCAGTCATATAAGTAATAACTTTTGAATTTCGAGCTTTTTCAATTTTTTGGATTAAGTTTTTTATCATAGTTTTTTGTTATATTAGAATAATTAAACACTTTATAAAAGACTTTTCCTTCAATATCGTCTACAGAAATAGGACCAAAAGATCTTGAATCTGAATTTTTGCCTCTATTGTCTCCAAGAACAAAATATTGATTATCATTAAGAACTATATTAATATTGCCATCTGTTTTTTCTGTAATGTACTCTTCATTTAAAATTTTACCATCAATAAGAATATCTCCATTTTTTATTTCTACTTTTTCATTTGGCAAGCCAATAATTCTTTTAATGAGAAATTGATTCTGCTCTTTTGGATCACGAAGAATAATAACATCTCTACGATCAAATTTATCTGAAAATTTATTAATTAGCAAATAATCACCATCATCATATGTTGGATTCATGGCTTTACCACTAATGAAAAATGGTTCTGCTATATATAAACGAATTGGAATAACTGCTATTGATGTTAAAATAAAAGAAATTATTGAAAAACTAATAAATATTCTTAAAGACTTTTTCCAATTGTTCTGATAATACTTTTTGAGGAAATAATGAAAAACTAAAAACGCAATAGTAATACCTAGAATCTCAGAAAAGATTCCGACAGTAAAACTTGTAACATCTAAAGCTATAACAATTATAATTGCATTTCTGTAAGTAGGATTTTTAAATTTAAATACTTTTTTTAACCACAATAAAATTCCAGAATTGACAAAAAGATCTATAATCAAAAAGATTAAAATTAATAAAATAGATATATACATATTTTATGTTTTTATGAATCTAATGAATCTTTGAATTCTTATCTTTTCTATAATTTTAACATATCATTTTTAAAATACAAGATTATAAATAAAAAAGGATATATTGGAATCTCTTCCTCAATCCTGTTTGTGCTGGAATTTATTAATGACAATTCTCAGCTAAAACATGGTTTCCGATGGCGTCACTGATTACTTGCATTGTTTCAAGTCCAAGTGACTTTTCCTTTTCTCTTCTAATTGCAATGATTGAAGCTGGACTCATATTTATGATCATTCCCATGGGAAACTCATTAGTATAATCTTTTAGTCCAAAACGTTTAAGTATGGCCAGATAAGATTCTTCATTCAAATCTTTCGAATACCATTCTAATCCATCTTTTTCAGAGCTGGCCCATTTACTTTCAGATAGCCAACTCCAATCTACAGCGTATATGCAATTATCGTCTTCTTTACTTTTATAAAACAAACTAAATGTTGTCATTTTAATTTTACCTCTTAATTTACATAATAATAGATTGTATCAAATCTGTCAATGGATAAAAATTAAAATTCTTTTGTGCCGGAGGAGGGAATCGAACCCTCATGGAGTGATCCACACGATTTTGAGTCGTGCGCGTCTACCAATTTCGCCACTCCGGCGAATCTAAGTTTATAAAGTTAAAAGTTATAAAGTTCATAAAGCTGTAATTTAAACTACTTTATAAACTTTATAAACTTTGTAAACTTTGTAAACTTTCTACTAAATAATACAACAATGTAATACTAGTTGTCAATTTCTAAATCATATACTATAATAGAATTATGAGTAAAGTTATCGCATTAGTTAATCAAAAAGGGGGAGTCGGAAAATCAACCACCTCAGTGAATCTTGGGGCATATTTAGTGGCGCATGAGAAAAGTGTTCTTTTGATTGATATGGATCCTCAGGCGAATGCGACAACTGGTTTGGGCTTTCGTCCTGAAAATATGGAAAAAAACATATATGATGTAATTTCTGGAAAAGCATTTTTGAAAGATGCAATAATCAAAACATCGTTATTAGGTTATAATTTGGTTGGAGCAACACAAGATCTAGCTGGAGCAACTGTTGAGCTTGTTGAAGCAGCCCAAAGAGAGTTTAAATTCTATAATGCGATCAAAGATATAAAAGAAGATTTTGATTATATACTAATTGATTGTCCTCCTTCGCTTGGTCTTTTGACTGTGAACTCTCTTGCGGCCGCAAATAGGATAATAATTCCAATGCAATGTGAATATTATGCTCTTGAAGGTTTAAGTCAACTTTTGAATTCTATTGATCTGATCAAAGAAAATCTAAAAGAAGATCTTGAAATTATGGGAGCGGTTTTAACAATGCATGATAAAAGAAATCAGCTTGCGCATCAAGTTGAAAAAGAAGTTAGAAGGCATTTTCCTGGACATGTTTTTGATGCTGTCATCCCAAGAAATGTTGCGCTTGCCGAAGCGCCAAGTTTTGGAAAAACAATTCTACAGTATGCGCCAAATAGTACAGGAGCGCGAGCTTATGACTATTTAGCGAGAGAAATAATTGGAATGGAATCTAAAGATGGAATATAGAATTTTGAATATAGAATTTTGAATATAGAATTTTGAATATAATGTGCTTTTTTCGTATGTGCAAAATTCAATGTTAAAATGTTAGTATGTTAATATGATGAAAAAAACAAGCTTAGGAACAGGACTGTCGTCTTTAATTCCAAACAAATTAAATAAAGAGAATAATACTTTTTTGGAAAAGAAAAATGTTTCTGCTTCTAACGGAGTAATAGAGATTCCGACTAAGAATATTGTTCCAAATCCCAATCAGCCGAGATATTATTTTGACGGAGATAATTTGAAAGAACTCTCAGAATCAATAAAAGAACATGGGATCATTCAGCCGATACTTGTTACAAAAATTGATAAATATAAATATGAGCTCATAGCAGGAGAAAGAAGACTTCAGGCATCAAAACTTATTAACAAAGAAACAATTCCGGCAATTGTTCGCTTAGCGACAAGTCAAGAAAAGTTAGAACTTGCTCTTGTGGAAAACATTCAGAGACATGATCTTAATCCAATCGAAGAGGCAAAAGCATATCAGAAGCTTCAAACTGAATTTAATCTGACTCAGAAAGACGTTGCAAAGAAAGTTGGGAAAAGCAGATCTGCAGTTGCAAATGTTGTAAGGCTTCTAGGTCTTCCAGTTGATATTCAACGGGGAGTTATTGAAGAAAAAATAACCGAAGGACATGCGAGGGCAATTTTGGGACTGGAAAACCCAGAAAAGCAAAGGGCATTATATGAATTGATTCTTAAAAACAATCTTACTGTTAGAGCAACTGAAAATAAGGTTAAGGAAGTCACAGTTCATACTTATAAACGAAAAGTTTTCACGAAAGCCGATCCTCATATCCAAGACATAGAAGATACTATTCAACAAAAACTTGGTACAAAAGTAAAAATTAGCAAAAAAGGTGTTTCTGGAAAAATTACAATTGACTTTTTTTCGGAGGATGAGTTTAATAAGATTGTTAAATTGTTCTATAATTGAATTAATTAACTCTAAAAAAATGTTTACTGAAACTCGAACATTAAGCAAAGAAGATAAGCTTGAAAGAAGAGAACATAGTGTTGAATTACGCGAATTTTCGAGGAACATTTATGAGGAAATTAAAAGGGAAAATGATGATAAAGAAATTATTGATGAAGAATTGCGTGTTAAAACTGATTTTTTTAAAGGAAATGATGGTTATACAGATGAAAAAATAGAAGAAGACAATAGACTTGTTAATAAAAAAAAGAAAAAATTTAGCAAAGAAAAAAATAAAAACAGCAACGGAGAAATATTTGAAAAAGTGCAAGCATGTTTTTTCTATAGAATGTTGAGAGAAAAATATCTTGTAGTAAGATCTTCGGATTTCGATGATTTAAATGGAGCTGATGGTCAAATTATAGAAAGAGCTACAGGGAATATAATTTGTACAATTGATGATAGCAGTACTATAGATCCTGATAATATAGAAGAAAAAAAGAAAAAGGTTTTAGAACAAAATATTAATGGTGGATCTAAAATAAGATATGGACTAACATTTGAAAAAAAAGAAAATTCAGATGATATGGAATTAATTGGAAAGGAATTAGAAGGAATACCTTTGTTTTTTCTTCATGTTTCAGAAGAAAGACTAAACGAATTGCTCAATGAAATGAACTATGATCTAAATGGTTCTCCTTCAGAAAAAGAATTTGAGATATTTGGTGAGTTAGTAGATATGATGATAGAAGAAAAAGAAGAAATAGTAAAAGGAATTAAAGAAAGATCTGAAAAAAAGACTACTGAAAATGAAGAAGTAGAAAAAGAATTGAATTTTTGTAAAAATGTACTAATGAAAGACTGTGAAGAAAATATTTCTGAAATAAAGGAGGACTTAGAACAATCAGACAGAATGGGCAAAAAAAGAAAAAAATCTCTTCAAGAATCTTTAAAGATATCTATGAAAAAAAAAGATGATCTAGAAAATAGGATAAACCGGTTAGAAAATAATATAAACAATTTTTTTATGACGGAAAAACATAAAGTTATAGCGTTGGAAAATTTTGATAAAGTTGATGAATTATTTGAGGAAATGAAAAAAACTGCAGATGAACTTTTTGAAAAACAAAAGATGTAATTGTTATAAATTTATAATTTTTATTAGTTTTATAGACTAATAAAAATTAAATATCTTATATACTTCCCTAAGATAAGCCGATATATAGGCTATTGACATACATTTCTAATATGATATTATGATTTTAATAATTTCGCCCACATAAATTGGGGCCTTTTTAATTGATAAATCAAAAAAATGGTAAAGCAATTCATTACTAAAGATGGTTTAGAAAAGCTTAAACAAGAATTAATATATCTTAAAACTGAAAAAAGACAGGAGATATCAAAAAGGATTCAAGATGCAAAAGAACTTGGAGATCTCAGCGAAAATGCTGAATATTCTGAAGCGAAAGAACAGCAAGCATTAAATGAAGGGAAAATTTCTGAAACAGAAGAAATAGTTAAGAACGCGCAAACTATTAGCAATAATCACAATTCTAATACTGTAAATGTTGGATCAACTGTAAAAGTAAAAAATGGCAAATCGGAAAGAACCTTTACAATAGTTGGTTCTAACGAAGCAGATCCATCTAAAGGGTTGATCTCTAATGAGACTCCACTAGCGATATCTTTTCTTGGACAAAAAGTAAACAATAAAGTTGAAGTTGAAACTCCGAAAGGAAAGGTTGAATATTCGATTATAGAAATAAAATAAATTTCTAATTAGACTGACTATTGACTTTTATTTTATTTCTGATAGTATGAAAAAAAGTTTGAGGAGATATAAAATGGAAGAATTGGAAAAATTACCAGCTAGTGAATACAAAGTAATTAATACACCTTCACAAATAAAAGAAAGACGCAACACTATTGTAGTACAAAAGACAATAGATAGATCTGTTATGTTTATTCTTGTTATTAAAGTGTTTATGAAGCGTCATTTTCCTGAAGGAATTATTTTTAAGTCTGATAAAGCAGGCAAAATTAAAATTACAAAGAAGATAACAATTACTAAAGCAAAATTGTCTTGAATATTCAAGGCATATTTTTTTGACTAATTATAAATAAAATAGTATATTTAAAGAAGTTATTTTAGTATAAAACTTTCAGATTTGTTTATTTAGTGTGAATATTGGTTTTTTTAGCGTTTACTATGAAGACACCAAATAAACTAATGTTTACACGAAAATAACTAAAATTAAAATAATAATTAGAATCTAAAATCAATGATAGATAAAATAAAACAAGCTAGGCTTGATAAGTTGAATAAAATTTATAAAGCAGGAATTGATCCATATCCGGCAAAATCAACAAGAACACATAAAATTAAAAAAGTTCTTGAAGATTTTGATAAGCTTTTAAGTTCTGAAGAGATTATTATAATTTCAGGCAGAGTCAGGACCGTTAGAGTTCATGGAGCCCTTACTTTTGTTGACCTTGAAGATCAGAGTGGACAGATTCAGCTATTTTTTAGAAAGGACGATATTAGCGCTGAAAAATATAATATGCTTAGTAATTTGGATATAGGTGATTTTTTGCAAGTTGAAGGAACTTTATTCGTTACAAAAAAAGGAGAACAGACACTAGCAATAAAAGATTATAAGATTCTAACTAAATCTTTGTTGCCATTGCCTGAAAAATGGCATGGACTTGCTGATGAAGAATTAAGATATAGAAAGAGATATCTTGATCTAATTATGAATAAGAATACAAAAGAACTTTTTACAAAAAGAACAGAATTTACAAATAATATAAGAAACTTTTTGAATGATAAAGGTTATCTGGAAGTTGAAACCCCAGTTCTTGAAGCAGTTCCAGGAGGTGCTGATGCTGAACCTTTTACTACTCATCATAATAAACTGGATATAGATCTGTACCTTCGTATTTCTTTGGAGTTACATTTGAAAAGATTATTAGTTGGCGGATTTGAAAAGATTTATGAAATCGGAAAAGTTTTTCGAAATGAAGGAATGAGTACTCAACATTTGCAGGAATTTACAATGCTTGAATTCTATTGGGCTTATGCTGATTATGAAGATCTGATGAGTTTTGTTGAAAACTTTTATATGGATATAATTGAAAAAACATTTGGTAGTTTAGAAATTAAATATCAGGATACCGTTTTGAATTTCAAAGCTCCTTGGCCCAGAATTGATTATCGTGAAATTGTTTTAAAAGAATCAGGAGTTGATATTGATCTATATCCTACGAAAGAGGATATGCAAAAAATTGTTAAAGAAAAGGGGATTAAAGTTGACCCTAAGGCAGGTAGAGGAAGATTGATCGATCAGCTATATAAAAAGCTTGTCAGACCGAAATTAATTCAGCCGTCATTTTTGATCGATCATCCGCTTGATATTTCACCACTAGCCAAGAGAAAAGATGATAATAGATCAAAGGTTCAAAGAATGCAGGTTCTAATCGCTACTGCAGAAGTCGGAAATGGCTTTTCAGAACTTAACGATCCAATTGACCAAAGAGAAAGATTTACCGCACAAGATAAGTTGCGTCTTGAAGGTGATGATGAAGCGCAAATGATGGATGAAGATTTTGTTGAAGCGCTTGAATATGGGATGCCACCAACGGCTGGATTTGGAGTTGGGATCGATAGGCTATTTATGATTCTGACAGATCAAGAAAGTATTCGTGATGTTGTGTTTTTTCCAACAATGAGATCAAAACGAAAAACAGAAGTAAAAGCAGAAGAAATTAAAACTGATGAAAATATATCAAGCAATGATCAAGAGGACCTGGAGCTAGGAATTGATCTAGATCAAGCGGAAAATATATTAGATAAATATATCAAAGATCCAATTACAAAACTGCATTGCATTGAGAGCAGGGCGATTATGGAAGGTGTTGCAAAAAGATTGGACCAAGATACAAAAAAATGGGGGATCATAGGACTGCTTCATGATATTGATTGGGAATTAACAAAAGAAGATACAAGTAAACATTGTATCAAAGCCAAAGAAATATTGAAAAATGAAGGTGCAAGTGATTTTCTTATAGATACAATAGTTTCTCATGGTTTTGGCTGTGTGATTAATGAAGAATTTAAGGATAAAAAAAGAGAAACAATGGTTCAACATGCTTTAGCAGCTTGTGAAACTTTGACGGGGTTGATAATTGCATCTACTCTTGTACAACCAGATAAAAAGTTGAACAATCTCACTCTTAAGTCTTTAAAGAAAAAGTTCAAAAGCAAAGGTTTTGCAGCTAATTGTAATAGAGAGATAATCAGAGAATGTGAAGAAATTGGTATATGTTTAGATGATTTTTTGAAAATCGGATTAGAGTCATTACAATTGATTTCTGATGATTTAAATTTATAAAACTATTTGAAAAAATGAAAAAAGTAATGGTGTTTGGAACATTTGATATATTTCATAAGGGTCACGAAGATTTTTTTAGACAAGCGCGGGAATTTGGTGGATATTTGATCGTAGTTATTGCTAGAGATGAAAATGTTTTTAAGATCAAAGGAAATTTGCCAGATAATACTGAAATTAACAGACAAAATGAAATTTCAAAAAGTGAACTTGCAGATGAAGCTGTTCTTGGAAATCTTAATGATAGGTACGAGGTCATTAAAAAGTTCAAGCCAGATGCGATCTGTCTGGGATATGATCAAAAAGTTTTAATAGAAGAGTTAGAAAAGAAACTAATTGAGTTTGATCTTGGCAGTACAAAATTAATGAGATTAAATTCATATTTTCCCAAAATATATAAATCTTCGAAATTGAGAGAATTGAAATAGATAGTAGCTAAAAATTAAAAATAAATGTTCTAAAAAGCACTTCCTATAAATTTTAAAGACATAACCTCTTTTCTGACGACCGTCATAAAAGAGGTTATAAGAGTATTTTTAATTTGTTTGTATTTTTTAATAATAGATCTATTAATTAAATTTAAAAATGAAAATAGCTATTTGTGGAAGTCTGGATTTTACATACGAGATAAAAGAAGTTGCGGATGCTTTAAATGATCTGAGTTTTAATGTTACTATTCCGATAAGTTCTGAAAAAATATTAAAAAAGGAATTTTCTTTGGATGAAATTAAAAAAGAAAAAGAAAATGGAAAATTTTCTCAAAGAGCTATAAAATTTGATTCTATCAGAGCTTTTTATAAGATCATTCAAAACTCTGATGCTATTTTAGTAACGAATTTCAAGAAAAATAATGTTAAAGATTATATTGGCGGGAATTCTTTTTTGGAAATGGGATTTGCTCATATTTTAAACAAAAAGATATTTGTTCTTAATGATATTCCAGAAATGATCTATACTGATGAGATCAGAGCGATGCAGCCGATTATTTTGAGAGGGGATTTAGAAAAGTTGATTGAATGAATCTAGGTAGAAATTATAAAAAATAATAATCAAAAAATATGTTAGATATAAAATTCATTAGGGAAAATCCAGAAAAAATAAAAGAAGCAGCAAAAAATAAGAATATTAAAGTTGATATCGACTTACTTCTTCAGTTTGATAAAGAGAGAAGAAGGCTTATATTAAAAATTGATGAATTACAAGCAAAAAGAAATAAACTGGCGAAAGACGCTAAGGGACAAAAACCAATAACGGAACAAATTAGAGAAGGGGCAAAACTTAAAATAGAATCTTCAACAACAGAATTAGAGCTTAAAATAACAAATGAAGAATATTTTAATTTAATGGTAAAAGTTCCAACAATTCCATCATCTGACACTCCAATCGGAAAGGACGAAAATGATAATGTGGAAGTCTATCAATGTGGAAAGCCAACTAAGTTTGATTTTGAGCCGAAAGATCATATGACATTAGCAAAAGATTTAGATCTTCTAGATGTTCAAAGAGGGACTAAAGTAGCAGGATATAGAGGATATTATATAAAAAATGAAGCAGTTATGCTTCAAATGGGATTGATGATGCTTGCGTTAGAAAAATTGATCAGCAGGGGATTTACGCCAATCATTCCTCCGACTTTAGTTCGAGAATTCGCGCTTTTCGGAAGTGGTTATTTTGCAGGAAAAGAATATGATCCAGAACTTGATGAGATCTATAAAATTGCTAATAATGAAGTTCTTTCTGACGGAACTGTGAAAAAAGAAAATAAATTTCTTGTTGGTACAGCAGAACCATCACTCTTAGCATATTATGCTAATGAAATATTGGATGAAAAAGATCTGCCTTTAAAGCTTTGTGGATTTTCGCAGTGCTATAGAAGCGAAATTGGAAGCTATGGAAAGGACACAAAAGGAATCTATCGTGTTCACGAATTTATGAAAGTTGAACAGGTTTGTATCTCCAGAGCTGATATAGATGAATCAAATGAACTTCAAACACAAATGGTGGAAATATCCAAAGAACTGCATCAGGACCTGGGTCTACCTTATCGTGTACTACAGATCTGTACAGGTGATATGAGCGCGGGAAAATATAAAATGTTTGATTTGGAAGCATGGATGCCAAGTAGAAATAGTTATGGTGAAACTGGATCAGCTTCAAATTTTCTTGATTGGCAATCAAGGCGTCTTAATGTAAAATATAAAGATAAAGATGGGAAGAATAAATATGTCTATATGCTTAATAATACTGCGCTTCCAAGTGTTCGTCCGATGATCGCGATATTGGAAAATTATCAACAAAAAGATGGAAGTATTATTGTGCCAGAGGTTTTGAGAAAGTGGGTGGGAAAAGAGAAGATCGGATAATATTTTAAATAAAAAAAAGAAGTGTAAAAAATTCTATTATGCTGCTTTCTCAAAATAAGAAGCAGGATAGAATTCCTTTACATCTTCTACAGCTATGAGCTGATGAATCATTTTCGTGCCTTTTCTGCAGGTAGTTCTGAATTTACAGAACTTGCTACAGTGATGGTCTTCGTTATCAACTTCACATTTCTCATTGACCTTGATTGCCAAAATCGTATATCTAATGTCACTGTCCAATCCAAGAATAGTTGCTGCTTTTGGATCGACACAAACCTTTTCTTTAAGTCTAAATAGGGGTGTAACTGGTTTTTCCATGTTCATTCTCCTTCAAGATGTATCTATTTTGCATTTATCTACTAATAAACACAACAAATAAAAAATATCATATCCTATGCAAGTTGTCAATTCTCAGGAAAAACAAACGAATATAAATGGTTTGAACATAAACTATAAGCAAATTGGAAATGGAAATATTCCGATTGTTTTGTTGCATGGATGGGGATTATCAAGCGATAAATATCTGGAATTGGCGCGATGGCTACATGATCCGAAGTTAAGCGATAATAAAACAGAATGCAGTCAAAATGCAGAAAATATAAAGCCAGTAGGTAAAATCTTCCAACCCCACTTATCAGGGGGGTTAAGTTCCTCTCTTAAATTCCAGATAATCATCCCAGATCTTCCGGGATTTGGAAAAAGTGATGAGCCTGATGAGAATTGGAGTCTTGATGATTATGTTGAGTTTACTGATGAATTTATAAAATGCGTGATGCAAAAAAGAGGTTTTGAATTGGTTAAAAACATATTGAAGAAAATGCAATCAGGTTCTACAGCCCTAACGGGACTATGGAACCAACAAGAAAAAAAAGAGAAAATTATTTTAATCGGTCATTCACTTGGCGGGAAAGTTGTGATAAGATATGCGATAAAATATCCAGAAAAGGTTGATAAACTAATTTTAACTGGTGCGGCGGGAATTAAAAGTAAATTAACCGTAAAACAAAAAATATTTTCTATTTTAGGAAAAACAGGGAAAATAGTCTTTTCTCTTCCTGTAATAAATAATTTCCGAAAACCAGTATATAAAATATTTTCTAAAATAGCGCAAAGTAGGAGAAAAGACTATTATTACGCCAGTCCGAAAATGAAAGAAATAATGAAAAATATTTTAGCAATAAATTTGACAGATTGTTTAGATAAAATAAAAACCCCAACTTTGTTAATTTGGGGAAGAGAAGATACAACTACACCTTTTACTGATGGAAAAGTTATGAATGAAAAAATTGAAAATTCTGAATTGGTGATAATAGATGATGCAAATCATTCTTTGCCATATCAAAAACCAAAAGAATTTGCAAAAATTGTAGAGGCGTTTATAAGGTAATGTACAAAAAATTAAATAAAAAAGGAATAAAACAAGTTTATAGTTTTTAAAACTAATATTATTTGTTTTTATTCCTTGAAACATAGGCATTATCCTAATCACAAATCAATAAGAATAAATAAAAGATGATGCTTATAATACTTGAAATGAACAAAACGATAACTGTTGCAACTAATGCAGACAACAAAAGATAGTTTACAACTGCTACGCCTTCAAATAACAATATCAATACAATAAGCACTGCCGTTGTTATTATTACTGCTTTGATCGTTGCCTTGAAAAAACTTGCGAGATATGAAAATCCGCTTAAGCCTTTTTCTATTTCCTTCTTATAAATTGTACAGGCGCATAAACAAGTGAACATTATAACTACTGCCCAAAATATCAAGGAATCTATACTTTGATAAATATTCTCTTCTCCTTCATTCAATAATAAAGCAAGAAGAGCTATGCTTATCACTGTTGCTATTCCAGAAGAATATAGCACATTTTTATCAATCAATGCCTTTGTTGTTTTTATTTTCATATGTTCCATCTCCTTATTAGAACTATTAAATCTATCATATTTTATGAATCTTGTCAATCATCAAATCATTATCATAATTATATCAATTCTAACACTCATTAAAATTATCCGAGACAGTTTGTTTTATGTTTGGCTTTGGCAAGTAAAAGAGTATAGAGTTGATCGGATGAAATCTTACTTAAAAGAGAATAAAAGCACTTCAATTAAAAATATTGATTATTTATTTACTTTGTTCTTAATATTAATTGTTTTTTTGAAGCCGGTAATTTTAATTTATTTAGTATTGCTATTTTTTGCTTATAGTTTTTATCAAATAATAAAAGAAGTAAAAGGCAGAACATTGAAACGACCAAAGCTGACTTTGAAAATATTGCTTATATTTTCTATAATGATTATTTTTTATTTATTGTTCTTTGCGATTTACTGGATTCCCGTCTTCATGGGAATGACAAGACCTTTGGTTTTAATATTGCTTTTGTTGTTTTTTTATCTCTTTACTCCGTTTTTGATCACATTAATTGTTCTATTTATTAATCCATTTTTTAATTTTCAGAAGAAGAGAATCATTAAAAGAGCAACTAATAAAATGAGAGCTTTAAAAAAAATAAAAGTCATTGGCATTACTGGTAGTTATGGCAAGACAAGCACGAAAGAATTCTTAGATACTATTTTAAGTCAGAAATATAAAGTCGTAAAAACGGAAGGAAATAATAATACAAATATTGGTGTTGCTTATACTGTTTTGAATAAAGTCAGTGATGATTATGATTATTTTATTTGTGAAATGGGAGCGTATAAAATTGGCGAAATTAATGAAATGTGCGAAATTGTAAAACCTGAAATTGGAATTTTAACAGGAATTAACGAACAACATCTTGAATTGTTTGGGTCAATTGAGAATACGAGAAAGGCAAAGTTTGAACTAATTAAGTCTTTGCCTGAAAATGGAATGGCGGTTATAAATTCTAGTATTAAGTATTTAGTATTAAGTATTAAGGCCGAAAACATAAAACATTTTTCTTTAAGTGATGTAAGTGGTATTGAAGTTTATCAGGATTATATAGAGTTTGATTATAAAAGCTGTAAATTTAAAATCAATTTTCTTGGTAAACACTACATTGAAAATGTTTTATCTGTTATAATAGTGGCAGAATATTTAGGAATGAATTTAGAAGAGATCAAAAGTGCGATAGAAAAGATAAAAGCGTCTAAATTCATGATGAGAAAACTAGATGGTCTAAATAATTCTGTTTTTATCGATGACAGTTATAGTGCGAATCCTGACGGAGTTATTGCTGCGCTTGATTATTTAGATGAAGCGTATCAAGATTATCAGAAAATCATTGTTTTTCCTGGAATAATTGAATTGGGGAATAGATCAGAAAAAGTGCATAGAAAATTGTTTTATAAAATTGGTAAAGTTTGTGATATTGCGTATATACTTAATCAAAGTGCAAAAAGGCTCCACAGCCCTAACGGGACTATGAAGCCAACAAATGAATGTAAGTTTGTTTTTGAAAAGGATTTTGATAAAGTGGCAAGTATGTTGAGGAAAGATTTAGATAAAAATACAGTTGTTCTTTTTGAAAGCAGGGGAGCAGGGGTAGTAATGGGGAAGATACTATGAATCCAAATTATTTCAAATCAATGTCAAGTTTGACAGCTTATTAATCCTAAAAACCTAAAAAGCTAATTTATATCAATGTTCAAAAAATTCCAACCAATAGCATCAGCATTTGCTCCAAATTACACAATTTTGGATGTTTTTATTGCAGGTAAATATTTATTTCCATGGAATTGGACAAAATTGCAAGACGGCAAAAATTCAAGAAGATTAGAAAGAAAGTTTTGTGAATATATGGATTCTCGCTGGGCGATTAGTTTTGATAGTGGCAGATCTGGTCTTTATGCGATTTTGAAACGTTTGGGAATTAAAGATTATGATGAGGTGATCTTGCAGGCTTTTACGACAGTGGCATTATCTAATGTATTGCAATGGTGCGGAGCCGTGCCTGTTTATGTTGATATAGATGAAGAAACTTATAATATGAATTCGGAGAAAATTGAAAAAAAGATAACAGATAAAACAAAGGCGATTATCGTTCAACATACTTTTGGAAATTCTGCAGAAATGGATGAAATTATGAAAATTGCCAGAAATCATAATTTATTCGTAATTGAAGATTGCGCGCATTCCTTTGGAGCGGAATATAAAGGCAGGAAAACCGGAACTTTCGGCGATGTGGCGTTTTTTAGCTTTGGAAGAGATAAAGTTATTTCATCTGTTTCAGGAGGGATGGTTATAACGGCAGATCAAGAACTTGGTAAAAAAATAAAAGAATTCAGAGATCAGATGCCATATCCTAGAAAATCTTTAATAATAAGACAACTTTTGCATCCAATAATAACCTTTAAGGCTCTAAAATTATATTATTTCTTTAATATTGGAAAAATTATAATGTATTTATCTAGTAGATTTAGGATCATAACAAAAGCTTATACTAGAGAGGAAAAAATAAATCAAAAACCAAATAATTTTCCCGCGAAAATGCCAAATGCTCTAGCTAGAATTGCTTTACATCAAATGAAACATATTAATAAATTTAATGATCATAGAATAGGAGTTGCAGAATTATATAAAGAAAAATTGTCCAGTAATGAAAATACAAGATTACCGCAATCAACTCCAGAATCAAAAAATATATATTTATGGTATACTGTATTAGTCCAAAATAAAAAAGAGCTTATTAAAAAAGCTCGGAAAGAACATATAATTTTAGGTGATTGGTTTCCGCAGGCAGTTGGACCAATTGAAATTGATCTAGAAAAGGCTGGGTATCAGAAGGGAAGTTGCCCAATTGCCGAAAAAGTGAGTTTAGGGTGTGTTAATTTGCCAACACATCATAGAATTGATAGAAAGGATGTTGAGAAGGTAGTGAAAATACTACAGACTTAATTTTTAAATTTTATTTTACAATGCAAATCATTGAAATAACTGATAAGTTCCAATGGGAAAATTTTGTTCATCAAAACAAAGAAAGTACTTTCTTGCAGTCTTGGAATTGGGGAGAATTTAATAAAAACACGGGAGAGAAGATTTGGCGGCTTGGAGTTTTTGATAGTGGAGAACTTTTGGCAGTTATGCTGGTTATAAAAGTAAATGCAAAAAGAGGATCATTTTTGTTTGTTCCGCAGGGACCGATATTAATAGAATCTAGAATTTTGAATTTTGAATTTGGAATATTAGAGAAATTATTTGACTATTTAAAAGATTTGGGCGAGAAAGAGAAGGTCGGTTTTGTTAGAATTAGTCCGATTTTGGAAAATAGTGAAGAAAATTTAGAAATATTTAAACAAGCTGGTTTTAAAAATGCGCCAATTCATATGATGCACCCAGAGTTAACGTGGATATTAGACATTACAAAAAACGAAGATGAAATTTTAAAAGGAATGAGAAAAACACATCGTAATTTGACTAGACGAGCGGTGAAGGATGGCGTGGAGATAATTAAAAGCACTGAAGAAAAATATCTCAAAGCTTTTTACGATATTCACACAGAGACTGTAAAAAGACATAAATTTGTTCCGTTTGCCTATGAATATATAAAAAATGAAATTGAAGCTTTTAAAGAAGATGATCAAATTGAAATATTTTCAGCGATGTATGATGGAAAGATAATTTCATCAGCTATTGTTGTTTATTATGGCAATCAGGCTTTTTATCATCATGGCGCATCGTCTTCAGAATATATGAAAATTCCTTCTTCTTATCTGAATTTATTCGAAGCGATCAAAGAAGCAAAAACAAGAGGAAAGGAGATCTTTAATTTCTATGGTATCGTAGAGAATAAACCAAAACATCCCTGGTCTGGTTTGTCAAAGTTCAAAAAAGGTTTTGGAGGATATCAAAAGAAGTTATTACATTGTCAGGATCTATCACTAAATCAAAAATATCTATTAACATATTTCATAGAAACATTGAGAAAAATAAAAAGAGGATACTAATTCAAAGCAATATAATAGATATTACACTTTAAGGAATTAACTTCAGAATTAAATTTTAGATATTTTAAGGTGTAAGAATGTGTTAAAGCATAATTTATATGAACTTTTCAAGAAAAAAGAATAAATATTATAAGCATAGACCTAAAGTTTCTTTTAGAAGAAGTAAAACCAAATCATCAAAAAGAAAAAAGTATAGATTTGCTATTATCACAATTCTTTTATTAATTTTAGTTGCTTTTTATTATATATTATTTTTATCTGATTATTTCAAAATTCAATCTATCCAGATCGATCAAACAAGAATAATTGCTGATAACGATCTAAAGGATTTTGTTTTTAAAAACATTTCATCTAATAAATATGATATATTTCCTGATAATAATATATTTTTATTAGAAAAAGAAAATTTAGGAAATTTGATATCTGAAAGATTTTCGGAGATTGAGACATTAGTCATCACAAAAGAGTATCCCAATAAATTAAAAATTGATATTACAGAGAAATATCCTCTGATTTTGTGGTGTAGAATGGATGAATGTTTTTATATAGACAAGAGAGGAACTGTTTTTGCGAAAAAGAGCGATATAAATGATTCAGAATATGATGAAAAGTTTATTAAAATAATTGAAGAAGAAACAATTGAAGAAGAAACTGAGGAAGAAATAGCTGAAGAGAAAAATATTGAAAATGATGATGAAGATATTATAAATAATGAAATTATTTCTGATGAAAATATTGAAAATGATGATAAGAAAAATGATAGAGAAGCAGATAACAAAGTTTTTTTTACAAATATTGCTATAAATGACAAGGTAACTGATGAAGATTTTATAAACTTCTCCATTATTTTAGATGAAAATATAAATAGCTTTATCGATTTCAATGTTAAATATTATAAAACCAAAGGAACTAAAACAAGAGAGCTTATTGCATATACTGATAAAAACATTAGGATATATTTTGATGCAACAGAAGATGCAATCACTCAACTTTCATATCTTAATGATTTTCTCTCTGGAGGTATAGATGATAGTCAGATTAATTTCTTAGATTATATTTATGTTAAGTCTGGAAATAGAATTTTCTATAAATAATCTATTGTTTCATACGGTAAATTGTGCTATAATTAAATTATTATAAGTCATTAATTAATGTTTATTTTATATAAAATATGGAAGATGATAATGCGAAATCTCAAGTGGTAGCAACTGATGATGACTCAGATGAAATTAGTAGTGATAGCAAGATGGAGGCTGAAGATAAGGAATATCAGGAAACGATAAAAGAAATTGAAAAGGCTAGAAAAGAGCGTGAAGAGAAAAAGAAAGCAGCAATGGAAAGACTTAAAAAAGAAAGAGAAGGATATACAAAGTCCACAGACGAAAACGAATCTGGTGAACAAGGAGCAAATGCTGGAAAAAAGAAGGTCTATAGTCGTGAAATAAAAGTTTTTCGGCATAATAAACTTAATGATTTTAGTGTAAGCGGATTAAAAAAAATTGACAAAACGTTACAAAAAGTTCATGGCGTTGATATAAAAAAGAAAATTGCTTTTATGAAAGCTCTTGAAGTATATAATCCAACTAAGTCAACTTTAAAGAAAAAAGATTTTGATAAATTTGCAAGAAGTTTTAAAAGTAAACGATTCAATGGTAAGAATTTTGATAATGTAGAAAAAGCTGGTATAAATATTAAAGATATGCGGAAAAAGTTCAGTAAAAGAGATATTGATAAACTTCGCAGAGGCATAACAGGGGATCAAGATCCTTATAGATATAAGAGCAAATCTTCTGATGATGTGCAAAAAGGTAATTCTCCTGCGCCAGCAAAAAACACTAGAGTTCATTAAGGGCTTGTCTAATTATTTAATTAATCAAACAGTTAATTGCTATGTATCTATTTTTTTGGTTATTCGTTTTTGTTGCTAGCCTTATAGTATTAATTAAGGCTGCTGATTATTTCACAGAAAGTAGCGAAAGGATTGGCATTGATCTGAAAATACCGCCGTTTATTGTTGGAATTGCGATTGTTAGCATTGGAACATCTCTTCCAGAACTTGCAACATCGCTAATTGCTGTGTATAAAGGAGAAACTGAAATTGCAGTTGCAAATGCGGTTGGTTCGAACATTGCTAATATTCTTCTTGTAATCGGTATTGCCTCAATAGTTGCAAGAAAAATGAGCATTAAAAGAAGCTTGATCAATCTTGATCTTCCTCTTTTGGCAATTGCAACAACTATTTCTCTATTTACTTTAATGGATAAAATAGTAACATTCAGCGAAGGCTGTTTATTGATCTTAACATATGCTGTTTATACTTTTTATATAATATCTTCAAAGCACGAACGAAAAGTTTTAAACCACATTCCTGATGACAAGAATGTTGTTCATAAAAAAATTGAAATTACCAGCAAGTTTAAAAAGATTTGGAATTTCAAACCAAAAGTTGAGATCGGAGTTATTTTCACATTGATCGTAAGCGCATTCTTTATTTATCTTGGAGCAAGTTATACGATTGAGTCAATTGTAAATATTGCAAATGAATTAAATATTGGAACAGCTTTGATCGCAATGAGCGCAGTTGCTATTGGAACATCACTACCTGAGCTTGTTGTCTCTGTTAATGCGGTGAGAAAAAAGAAATATGAAATTGCTCTTGGTAATGTATTTGGGTCAAATATTTTTAATATCTTAGTGGTTATTGGACTTCCTGCGCTTGTTTGTGATTTGAAGATTGATGATGTTACGTTCATATATGGAATTCCATTTTTAATTGGAGCAACAGTTTTGTATGTGTTTTCTGGAATATCAAGAAAAATTTATAATTGGGAAGGTATGATGTACTTGATACTTTATACGCTGTTTATTATCAAAATATTTGGGATAGTTTGAATTTAGATCACACTATTGATTTTGAAATACAGCTATTGACAAATTACTTATTTTATGATAGAATAACAGGTTTAGAGATAGTTTATAACAAGTTGGATTTTATTAGTTTAATGATAAAAATATGGGTGAAAAATTTTTTGAATCAAAAGAATCTGATCAAATTACTGATGAATATGGAGAAATAGAAGAAGAATTATCAAAAAAAGGTGATAAAAAAAATAATTATGATAAAGGCAGTGAAGAATTTTTGAAAGATTCCAAAAGAGACAGTAAGATACAAAAAATAATAGATGGAGGTAAACAGAAATATAATAAGGAAAGGAAACTAAAAAGACAAACAGAACCAGTGGAAGACTGGAGAAATTCAATAGAAACTATAGAAAATGATACAACTGTCAAAAGCGAAG
>JAGLIM010000046.1 GCA_023142995.1 Minisyncoccota bacterium
GGAAGCTGGTCAATTTACTAAAAACAAAGAAGGCACTGAAGTAGAGAAAGATGAACTTGAAGTTTTTTCTGGTTGTGTTCAGGAGTTTATTGATGAAATGGAAAAGGGTAGCGTAGTGTCAAATGGCAGAATAATGTTCATAAAAGGTGAGATTGAAAAATATAATATAAGTCGAAATTATAATGCTTTAGAAGAGAGATTAAAAGGATTAAAAAAAGATGGTGATGAAGATGATGAGATAAATTCAATAATAATAAAAATAGATCAATACAGAGATCTCAATGAAAAAGTTGAGCAGGTTTCGGAGTTTATTATTAAAAATGATCAGAAAGCTAAACAATCACGAGAATCTGAAGATGAACAGCAAGCAGTAATAGAAACCGAGGGAACCGAAGAAACTGAAGAAAGTCAAGAGACAGAAACAGAAGAAACAACAGAACCGACAGAAGATCCAACTAATCTAACAGGAGATACAGCTAAACCAACGGGAGAACAAGGAACAGAATTAGCAGGAGTTCCAGAAAGTTACAGAGGAATAATTGATACTCTGAAAGAAACGAACAGAATGGTTAATGAGAAGATCACAAATTTATCACTAGAAGACAAAGCTCTTGTAGAGAAACTTGGATTGGGAGGAGATCTATCACCTGAGAATATAGAAAAAGCTAAGCAAATTATGGAATTAAGAAATTTAGAAAAAGCAACAGCTTTAGATATATCTAATGCAAAAATAGCTTCCTCTCTTTACGCAGGAACTCACAAAGAGACAATGATAATTTTAGATGAAACATTAAAGAGGATTGAGGAGCAAGGATCATCTTTGATGGATGGAATCCTTGATTTGGAAACAAAAGAAAAGCAAAGAGCTTTATTAGGAACACAAGCTGTGGTGGCAGTTGATAATCTTGTAGGAGCAGTAGGTAACACAAGGAGACAGCAAGGAGAAACTCAAGAAAGAGAAAATAATGGTCCAGTTCCAGAGAGAGAATCTTTAAATGGAATAGATAGCAATATTGCTGATAATATTAATAGAATAGGTTCTAGATATACTATGAATAAAACTCATGATATTGTTATTGAATACATTGGAGTTTTGGAATCAGAAATAGAAGAATCAAAGATTGAGTTTAAAAGAAGTATTTTAGATAATCTTAAGGATAAAAAGTATCAAATAGTAAAAGAAAATTGTAATGAATCTATTAGAAAAGCAAGAGAAAACGCAAATTTAAACGAAGAAAAAACCAGAGCCTTAGTTGCGTTTTATGAGAAGGTCATTGAATTTACTAATGACAGAGAAAAAGATCAGGGGTTTTTTAAAGGTTTTAGAAATAGACTATTTAATAGAAAGAAAACAAAAACAAATTCAAGCGAGGAAACTTCTCAGACTCCTCAGACTCCAGAAACTCCTCAGACTCCTCAGACTCCAGAAACTCCAGAAACTCCAGAAACTCCTCAGACTCCTCAGACTCCTCAGACTCCAGAAACTCCAGAAACTCCAACAGATAATTCTGATATTGAAAAAATAAGTAATCAAATGAAGAAAAAGATTAAAGAAAAATTAAGAGAAGCAAAAGGTGCGGATATAGATCGGTTCCAATCTATAAGCGGTTTGAAGGGTTCTGTTAATTTGGAAGAAACTGTTCGTAAAAATTCTGAAGATAAAAAATTCTTTGGTTCAACAATCAGGGATGAGTTAGTGGACTCAATGTCTGAAGGCGAAAAGGATGAAATCTATAAGATGAAAACAAAGGATTTATTTGATTTATATGATGAAGTTAAAAGCGAGTAAAATGATAACAAAATTTTTATCAAGAATTTAAAATAAACTTTATGAAACTAATCAATGACAAAATAGTAGATGATTTATTTGAATCATTAGGTCTTAAATTCCTTGCTCAGCAAAAACAAGATGAAATTATGACAAGAATTTTGGAACTTATCAGCCAGAGAGCTGGAGCAAAGATCGTTGAAGGTTTTTCTGAGAAAGAAACAAAAGAATTCAATGAAATTCCAAAAGATGATCTTGAACAAATGGAAGATTTTATGATTTTGAAAAATCCTAATGCAGAGGAAATCTTCAAACAAGAAGCACAAGTAGTTGAGAGCGAATTGTTAAACAATAAGGCGTAAAAAGATTTGTGTTTGCAATATCTAATTTAATGCATAGGAATTTTAATGTTTATAGCCTTGTAGAGACGAGGCAGTGCCTCGTTCATACTTGTTTGTGATAGTGTTTGTGTTTATAAAACTTAATTTATCTTATAAATCAAATGAGCCAGCTAACTGATAAAGAAAAAATCCAAAGATTGAAAGATCTATACAAAGAATTTCATTTTAAGATGTTAATGTTATTGGGAAAACAGTCAAAATTACTTGAAAGATCAATTAAGCTGACTGAAGATAAGAAACTTAAAGAAGTAAGAGATAAGATTAAAAAAAGTTAATCATAAAATTATGGTAAGTGAAAATAAAAATGATACTGAAACAACAACAAAAGGGCAGGAGCAAGAAGATGAGTTTGACATTGATGGTACTAGAAAAGAGATAGTTGCGAAAGCAGAAGGTGATGTGCAAGAAGCGCATATTGTTAATGATGAAATAAAATCACAAGATCCTGATAGCCAAGAGAGTGATGCGAGTCAAAAATTAGTAAATAAGGCAGATAAAGACTTAGAAGATTTTAAAACGCAAGTAGAAAATGAAACCAATAATTTTGAGCTTTCAAATGATGATCTCAAATTTTTTATGGATACTTTGGAAAAAAAGGACCTTGGAGATTCTGATGTTTTTTTGTTTGTTCAAAATGAACTTAAGGAGAGAGAAAAAAATGATATTGATCACGATTCAATAGAATTTTCGAAAAAACAAAACAAAGAAGATAAGAAAGATATAGAAGAAGATGATCAGAGATATAGAGTAATTTTTCAAGAAATTAACAAAGAAACGTCTTCGAATTCAAGTGATTCAGAGACCAAAGAAGATTTTATGAGACAGTTTAAAGACGGTGAGGGGGTTTATAATTTTCTTAAGGAAAATAGTGGTATAAGAGAACTTTGGAGATCAACTACTGAAGAAGATCGAGGAAGGCTAGTTGATATGATGGTTGATTTTGCGATAGAAAATAATTTACCGAAAGATGAGATAAAAAGCCTTTCACAAACTATAGAAGTATCTAGACATATTGGGAAAGTTAAATCTTATAAATGGTTATATGGACTTGAACCTATCGTTATAACAGGTGATGGTCCAGACAGTAAAATTATGACAGAAGTAGATGAGACAGGAGCAGAATTAGGAAAAGAATATGAATTTGAAGATGAAGAATTTGAAAAGTTAAAACTCTTTCTTGGTCCAAAGGGAGGTGGCAAATGGGATAGTGCAATTGTTACTCTTTTTGAGGATATAGAAGGTGATCTTGAATTATCATCTACTGATATTGGGGGTTATGACGTTGAAAAACTTAGTGAAAATTCAATAGCTCTTTTACTTATATTAGAAGATAAAAAAATAAAATTAACAATGAATTTTGATCATGAAAATAAAAGTATTAATATAGGCGCAAAAGAGACGATAACAGATTTGCCTGAATCTGAGATTGAAACGGAAGAAGTTGTGCAGGAACTAGATCCAGAACTTGTCAGACAATTTGAAGAAGACATCGTGACATCTCAACAGGAAATAGAAGAAGAAAGAGAAGAGAGAAGAGAAAAATGGGAAGATGAGGATGATAAGGAAAGTGCGATTGAAGAAGAAAAAAATACAATTGAAGAAAGATTAGAAAAAAGATTGATCAAAGAAAACCAAGATATCTTAGAAACAGAAATGTCAGCTGATGGAGCTGAGAATCAAGATCTTTCAGGTCAAAGAAATGTTCAGGAGATTTTGAAAAGTTATGAGAAAATTAAAGACCTGCGAAATAGTCTTGAAGCAGAGGTAAATCAGGAAATGACGAAAAGGGAAGAAATATCAAATAGTATACAAGCAAGTTTAACACCAGAAAATGCTGATCTGTCACAGTTGAATAATATTGAAAGGGATATGTTGAAAAAATCTACGAATGATATTCTGAAAACTACCAAAAATGTTCTGAGTATGAAAGAGATTGATTATTTAATGGAAACAATGGGTTCGGAGAGTAATTTTGGAGATCTAAAAGGAACTCATGAAAATCGAAAAATTGAAATGGAAAAATTACAAGATACAATTGATGCTCTTGATAAATTTAGAGAACTTGTAGAAGAATTTGAAATATTAAGTGAAAGAACGTTGACAGAACAAAGGGAAGAAGTTACGCAAACTGTTGAAGGGTTAGAACATATTCAAAAATCTAACAAAAAACTTTTTGCCGCTTTAGTTGCGTTGGGAGTTGTTGCTGGAGTTGTCGCATTATGTTGTGCAACAGGAACGCCCTTGCCTGCTTTTCTAACGGCAAAGAATATTATTATTGCAGGTAGCGCTGTAGCTGCAGCGGGAACATTAGCCTATCTTTATAAAAAGGATAAATTGCCTTCATTAAAGCAGTCAAAGGAAGCTGCTAAATTTGCGACCGGACTTTCTCTTGCTGGTGGATTTCTTGCAGTGGATTCTCTTTTTAATGGCAAAGAAGTAGACAATGCCTTTAAATTTCTTTGTGGAACAGATCTTCCGTCATGGGCTCAAAGTTCAGTGAAAAAATAATTATTTTTTAAAGACAATTATTCAAATTAAAATATTAAATTAAAACAATGGTAGAAATTAATAAAGAAAATTCATCTCTTCAGGAAATTAAAAATATGGAAAAAGAACTTGCTGAAAAAAAAGCGGCTCTTGGAGCTGGGGCAGAAAATTCTGGGATTGAAAAAAAAGAAGTAGAAATTACAAAAGAGAATTTACCAGAGCAAGTTCCAACTCAAGTAGCAACAACACAAACTCAAGTTCAGCAAGACGATGATGATAAAAAAGTTAAAACAACAGCTACGGAGTTGAAAAGCTTAGATACGGTTGGACAGGTTAATA
>JAGLIM010000047.1 GCA_023142995.1 Minisyncoccota bacterium
TCAAAAAAGGGAAATTGAAAGAAATCTAATTTTTAAATTAATTTAATAAAATTTAATGGACATCTTAATAGGAGGATATATATTAGAAATTACAAAAATTGATCTTGCAATTGTACTTTTTGTGCTTTTTTTTATTTCTTTGTTTATAAAAAGGAAATTATCTAGTTCTGGAAAAATAATAAGATCGCTTAATATGGTCATTCTTCAAATTTCTGTTCCCAGATCATCAACTGATCAACAACAGGAAAGCAAAGAAAAGGAAAAAGAGAATATTTCAATAATGGAACAACTTTTTTCGAGTGTCAGTAATATGAGAGAAAGCCTTTTAAATAGAATACTTTATGGTCCTTTTTATCTTTCTTTTGAGATTGCAACTCCAATTGACAGTAATGAAATATTTTTTTATATTTCAATTCCTAAAAAATTTCAAACCATCATAGAAAAACAAATTCATAGTTTTTATTCTGATGCGGAAATTACGCAGATAGAAGATTATAATATATTTGTACCTAATGGTGGTTCAGCAGCTTCTTATATGAAATTAAAGAGAAATGATATTTTTCCAATAAAAACGTATAGGAATCTTGAAACTGATCCTCTTTTGAATATAACAAATGCGCTTAGTAAAATTCCTATTGGAGAAGGAGCAGCTCTTCAATTTATAATAAAGCCATCTGGTAATTCATGGCAGCACGAAAGCAGAGAAAGAATGAAGATGATGCAAAAAGGAAAAGGGTTTTCAGAACAAAGAAAGCCTTCTTTGCTGATTAAGATCCTAAAAGAGATTATAGGGATAATAGGTATAGGAGGAAAGTCAAAAGAAGATCGAGAAAAAGAAGAAATGAAAGTGAATCTAACACCAACACAGGAGGAAACTATAAAAGCGGTAGAAGCTAAATCAACTAAAGTTGGTTTTGAGACTAATGTGCGCCTTGTTTCTTCGGCTGATACAAAAGAAAAGGCAGAAACTCTATTAAAAGAACTGGAAAATTCTTTTACTCAATTTAATTTTCCAGAATGTAATTCATTTGACATTAAGGAAACTCTTTTAAATAAAAGCAGTTTTTTAAATAAAACGATTTATAATTTTATTTTTAGAAATTTTGAAAAAAAGAGGGAAATGATCCTAAATACAGAAGAGCTGTCAAGTCTTTTTCATTTTCCAATATCTTCCACATCAACTCCTCAAATTAAATGGTTGAAATCAAAACAATCTCCAGTTCCTTCTGAAATGCCGACAGAAGGATTGATTCTTGGTCATAATATATACAGAGGAGTTGATAACGAAATTAGAATAGGGAGAGAGGATCGCAGAAGACATATGTATAT
>JAGLIM010000048.1 GCA_023142995.1 Minisyncoccota bacterium
AATGGCGAAGGAGTATGTGTTATTGATCCTCATGGAGATCTTGTTGAAGACGCATTGAGCAATATTCCAAAGCATAGAGCTGAAGATGTTGTGCTATTTGATCCAAGTATTATTCAAAAACCAATGGGATTGAATCTGCTTGAATATGATGAAAACTATCCAGAACAAAAAACTTTTGTCATTAACGAAATGATAAAAATATTTGATAAACTGTATGATCTGAAATCAACTGGTGGACCAATGTTTGAACAATATATGAGAAATGCAATGCTTTTAATTATGGATGATCCTGAGTCTGGCTCAACACTAATTGAAATTTCAAAAGTGCTTGCCGATGAAGAATTTAGAAAATATAAACTATCTAAATGTAAGAATTTTACAGTTGTAAATTTCTGGGAAAAAGAAGCTCAAAAAGCTGGTGGGGAGGCAGCTCTTGCGAATATGGTTCCTTATATAACCAGTAAATTAACGCAATTTATTTCCAATGATACAATGAGACCGATCATAGGTCAGCAGAAAAGCTCTATAAATTTCCGGGAAATTATGGACAATAAGAAAATATTGCTGGTAAATCTTTCGAAAGGAAAGATCGGAGAAATGAATGCGTATCTTTTGGGACTTGTTATTGTTGGTAAATTATTAGTTGCTTCTTTAAGTCGAACAGATATCCCGCAAGAACAAAGAGAGGACTTCTATTTTTATATTGATGAATTTCAAAATTTCACTACTGATAGTATTTCAACTATTCTTTCAGAAGCGAGAAAATATAGACTCTCTCTCAATATCGCTCATCAGTTTTTAGGACAACTTCCTGAAGATATCCAAAAATCAGTCTTTGGTAATGTCGGAACGATTACATCTTTTAGAATTGGACCAGAAGATGCGGAATTTATGTCTAAACAATTCGCACCAGTTTTCAATGAACAAGATCTGATAAATATAGATAATTTTAATGCCTATACAAAATTAATGATCAAGGGAACAATTTCTCAAGGATTTAATATGGCAACATATCCACCGAAGAAAGGAAGTCCTGAGATAGCCGAAGCTGTTAGGCAACTATCTATATTAAAATATGGAAAGGATAGACAAGTAGTTGAAAGAGAAATACAGGAAAGATCAAAAATTAAAAGCAAGATATAAAAGAATGATTTGTTCTTTAATATTATTTGACCTTGTGGAGAACTCTGGGTTATACGTAATTTAACCTTGTCTTAATAATAAGAATTTCGAGGCATTGCTATCGTTTTGTTTATGATAACGATAAAATCTCTTGTCATTCTGAGTGTAGTGAAACGAAACGAAGAATCCCGATTTTAATCTCACAGAATTATATATTATATTTTTTTGAAACTTCTCACGGGATCCTTCATTTCGCTACCGCTACACTCAGGATGACTATGTTTCGCTACCGCTACATTCAGAATTTTTTGAGAATAAAAAAATAAAACAAGAAAATTAAAATAGTTTTAAATTGCGTATGAGCCAGAACTCTGCGCTAACAATTTCTTCATAAGGTCGAAAATATTAAAAGATTATTTTATTTTCAACTTATTTAAAAACTCTGTGATTTGTAGATTTAATTAGATATAAGAGAAAATAGATTTTGAAATAAGCTTGTTCTCGTGAAGACTGGGATTCAAGAATGACAATAAATAGAATTTATTAAAACTAGTAATGAATAATATTATATATTCGCATAATACACAAATATAATTTATTAACCAATAATCAATTCGTATAATAACGAGTTGTATGAAATTTTTGAAAAAGAGATAATTAATTCTTTCAAAAACTATACACAACAAAGTATATCTGGATACGCTAATAAAGTAAGACTTATGAAATTAATTTTCAAGACAATCGCATTATTATTTTTTATCACCTTAATATTATTAGGATGCGCGAAAAAAGAAACTTCTAACGATATTAAAAAATTATTGTCGGAATGCGACAAAATACAAAATACAATAAATACGCCATACGTTCCAAGTTGTTACCTTGAAATTTTCAAAAAACACAATTGGACTTCGACTGAAGTAAAGCAGTATTTATTGGAGCACAAAAATATTGATATTGATGATAGGATAAGAAATAGCTCAGAATGGGAAGATGCTTGGGGTAAGTATTACACAAATTAATTTTATAAGTTTTATTTTACTGGTTTCGCCCAAATTTTTACCTCTCTTTTCTTTATGATATATAATAATGAAGAGAGGCAAAAACTTCAGATACAACTAAACGTTGTATGAAATGCTGGACTAATTATCAATATAAAAAAATACAGAGTAATAATTATTGGATTATTTATTTTGGTATCATTTTTTTTCTTGTTTTTAATTTTTTATTTTCTACAAAAAGATTATTTGAACATAATATTATCAGTCCAATACCACATTCCGTTTCCAATATTAAATCTCACATAGACAGATCGGCTATGCATGGCGCAATACTTTTTATATTTTCGGCGAATAACAATGATGCGGAAGAAATAATAAAAATAAACAGCTTGTCAAAATATGAAAAAATTCCCGATGAGGTTCGTTATATAATAAATTTAGGTAATGATGTTAAATGGTGGAAATCTTCTGTTGAGTTAGAAAAAATGAAAATTTATGGAAAGATGACAAAAAACGAATATGATTGGGGAGCGCTGTTTATTTTTATTGATGCCAAAAACACAAATTACATAATAAAGATATAATTAGTCTAGTATAACGTACAATAATGCGATAAGCGGCTCTAAAAAATATTTTTATGAAAGATTATATCATTTTCCACAAATCTAATATCGATAAAATCGGAATCTCTAAAACGAGTATCTTTATTATTCTGTTGATTTTTTTGTTTCCATTTTTGTTTCTAACTTATCTTAATGAACTTGAGTTAGCAATATCAGTTACGCTATTTTTTGTCTTTATGTTATTATTGAATATCGGTATTATGTTGCCTAGTTTTCTAAAAATAAAATATAAACTAAAAATTTCTAATGATGGCGTTTCTTTTTATCTATTTGCTCCTTCTCAAGGATATAGATTTCCAAGTTATAGAAGATATTACATACAATTTTCAAATATAAAAAACTATATAATTAAAAAACAGAGTCTAATTGTATATTATCAAAATAATTATGGTTTATATAATACAATTAAGAAAAGGAAAATAAAAAATCTTCGTTCAGAAAATCTATCTGAAATTAAAAATATTATGTCGCAAAAAATCGGCGAAAAAAATAATATTGAATTTAAACAACCTGTTTTGGCTTGGCTTTGGCAAAATTTCCATTTAACATTGATTTTAGCAATGATTACTACGATTTTCGTAGCTATAATTTACAAAATGATGAAATTTTTTTATGAATAATCTGGTACTTAAAATTTTTATTGCATTTTTATTCTCTTTTATTTTTTTGTTAGTTCCGTTTTCCCATGAATATTGTTCCGTGCCACCAGACTGTGTATGTTCACCAACGAGTAATCCTCCCCATGTTGATTGGGGTTGGTGTTGCTTCAAAACTGAATGTAACATTATTAGTGAACCACTAATTAATCATAAGCCATATCTTGCGGTTACAATATCTATCAGTATATTTATAATTACCTATTTATTGTTATCAGTTTTAAAGAAAATAAAAAATAAATTTAAAAAATAAAACAACGCCTAACAACGCGATAAGCGACTCCAAAAAAAATCCTTAATAATGATAATAAGGAGTAAATTTTTTTTCCGACACAAATTTTTACTTCTTTTTTCTTTATAATATATAATAATGAAGAGAAACAAAAACTTCGCTTCATAGGTATAATTAGGCGAAATATTTTAACAGCAATCTTAATTTTTCAATAATTTAACTATGATAAAATCTAAAAAAATATACGTCATTTTCGGATTAATTGTTCTGTTTTTAATCATTGCATCTTCAGTCGTATCATGCAGAGATCAAAAAGATATTGTTAGAATCACACAGGAATGGGCAAATTTATCATCATTTCCTGAAAACGCAAAAATAACATCTGTCAAAAAGACGGGATCTATTTTTACTCGAGGATTTCGTGTAAAATTTACTGCGCCAGAAAAAGACATCCGAAAATGGCTTCACGATTCACCGAGTACTTCATTAATAACTCCTGAAAAGAATGGAGATGTTGAAAAATATTTTATCAAATCAGCTGGCGGAGCACAGTTTGCTGAAATTATTTATAATACTAAAACAAACGAGGTTTATGTTAGAGTTTATTGGAGTTAAAGCGATTGCTGTCAAAATACATCGCCTAACAACGCGATAAGCGACTCCAAAAAAAAATTCTTAATCAATAATAACAAGGAGTAAAATTTTCTTCTGACCCAAATTTTGCAAATGAATATTAATAATAAATAGGAATTTGCAAAACTTCGCTTCATCGGGAAATGTTAAACGAAATTTAATCTCTAATTTTATGAACAAACAAATTATAAAAGGAACATGGATAATGAAAGATGATAAAATTGTAGAAAATTCTAATTGTGCATTAATAAAAGAAAAATTGACCAATGCTTTAATTCAAGTTGCTATCTCTACTGACGGTTGGACAACCTTGTATAAAGAAAAAAACTCTGATGTGTATTGGGAGTTAACTTATCCACAAAGCGAAATGCATGGCGGAGGACCTGCGCAATTAGAATCTTTTAATTATGATAAAATAAAAAATAAATATAATCTTAAGTTTGGAGATTAAACATCGCCTGACAGCGTGTATCTGGCTACAGAAAATTGACATTAATAATTTTAAAGGAGCGTAAATTTTCATCACTTAGTTTAATGAGGGTTTGGGTGGGATTTAATAAATCAAGTGTTGTCTGATAATCAAAAAATCATTCCGTTGAAATCGGGATGAAAACTTTTGATGACACGCAAACATTACACGCAATCCGTTTTTGCTAGCCCTAAGGAATATATTTGTATAAGTTTAATAATTTATAATAAGTATGAGTAATAAAAAATGTATAATAATTCATGGATGCCCCTCTGATGAGGAAAAAGCAATGAATCCAGAAATGAGAACTTATGACAAGCACTGGATTCCTTGGATTAAAAATCAGTTAATCGCTAAGAATATAGAAACGGAAACTCCTCTTATGCCTTCGCCTTGGCAACCTGACTATGAAAAATTCAAAGCTGAATTTGAAAAATATAATGTTGATGAAAATACTATTCTAGTTGGTCATAGTTGTGGTTGCGCATTTCTGGTTCGTTGGCTCGGTGAAACCAAAAGAAAAATTTTCAAACTTATATTAGTTGCACCTTGGAAGATTCCTTACAAAGACGACGATCTTAGAAAAGCATTTTATATTTACAAGATTGATGAGACTATTAAAGATAGAGTAAATAAAATCGTCATGTTTACTTCCGATGATGAAAAAGATGAAGGGAAAGAAAGTTTGAAAATTTTTCATAATTTCCTTGGCGGTAAAATAATTAATCTTGAAAATCATGGACATTATTGTTTAGGTGTCATGGGAACCGAGGAGTTTCCTGAATTATTAGAAGCGATTACTGATTAAAAGCGTGGCATCCATTACGGGCGAGCAAAAACGGATTCACTCACCATCGTTCGTGCCACGTCGCGTTCTCCTCTTTTCAGTCGTCGGGGAGTATAACAATGGATATACGGTTTAGCTATTGACTTGTGTTTCATCCAAATTTACTTTCCGCTTCGCCACAAGTAAACTTCAGATATACGCGAACATTATGCAAAATAAGAAATAAAGATTTTAATTGTATCTAATAATAGCGTATAAAATTGCTCTTGCCATAATTGTTATTTTTGATATAATAGTCCATATGTCTGCGGGTATCGTATAGTGGCTTATTATGTCAGCCTTCCAAGCTGAAGACACGGGTTCGATTCCCGTTACCCGCTCAGATTTATATTAACAATTTTGACAATAAAAAGTTCAAAATAGTACTAGTGATTTATATAGAGGCTATTGTTTTACTCTTAGTTCCCCCTGATAAGGGGGTTAGGGGGTTTGAAGAATGGCTAAAAAGCAGAATTATTTTTTTAAGATTGTTAAATTTTATCTTTTTTATAAAAAATAGATAAAAATTAGTAGATTCTAAATATCTTTTAAAAAAACAAAAAATAAATGAATTTTGAAAAAAATATAATTGTGGCAAAGAGAGAGGCGATAACGGTTTTATGGTTAAAACTGTTTTTTTGTATTGTTTTGTTGCTTGCTGTTTCATTAACTATAATTCCAAAAGCTAAAGCGGATATTCTTGAAGAAGATGCGGTTTTTTTTGTTGATAGCGCATATGATCTGAATAGTCGTTCAGAAGTTAACGTAAGTTTAAAAAAGATAAGTTCAAACGGATATTTTTATGTAGAAGATGATTATTATAATAATCTTAGTAGTACTCTTCAAAACGAATTTGATAACAACTTAATAATTTTAGCTGCTGATTTTGATTCGATTATCTATCCAAGAATGAGAGATACATTTGGAACAGAATGGAATCCAGGAATTGACGATGATAGCAAGATTACAATTCTTTTAACACAAACAAAAGAAAATATTGGAGGATACTTTAATCCTAGCGATGAATATTATAAGGAAAAAATAACCAATGGAAGAAGCAATGAAAGGGAAATGGTCTATTTAAATGCTATTTTTGTTGGGAATAAAAGAATAAAAAGTTTTCTTGCTCATGAATTTCAACATATGATCACATGGTATCATAAAACTAAGATAAAAAATATTTCAGATGACATTTGGTTGAATGAAGCGCGTAGTGAATTTGCCTCAACGGCAATTGGATATGATGACATCTATAAAAGGAGTAATCTAGAAGCTCGAATTGAAAATTTTCAATTAGATCCGATAGATTCACTTATTGAATGGCAGAATAAGATTTATGATTATTCTTCAGTAAATTTGTTTTCGCAATATCTTGCGGACAGGTTCGGAAAGAATATTTTTAAGGAAATGATCAATAATGATGAAGTTGGCATTAAAAGTATTAACAAAGCACTTGATAGTTTTGGATTCACTGATATTACATTTAATGATGTTTTTGTTGACTGGACAATTGCAAATTATTTAAATGATAAATCTGCTAAGCCAACAGGTATCTATAGTTATAAGAACGAGAATATCAGTTTTGATAATTTTCATATTCCTATAAGTAATAATTTTATAATTGAAAATGATACTGCGGAAGTAATTTCTGATTCTATCAAAGATTGGAGCAGCGAATATTTTAGTTTTAAGATCAATAATAGTAATAATGACAAATTGACTCAAATCAAGATTTCTTTTAACGGCCAGGATGATGGAAACTTTTCTGTTCCTTATATTATCTTATTTGAAGATAAAACTAAAGAGATCAATCATTCTAGTATAAATGATGTTCAAGATTCGATTTTTTCTATATCTAATGAAGAAAAAGATATTCATTCTATTGTAATAATTCCAATAAGCAACAATAAATCAACTGGGGTTGGAAGTAATGCCAGCAGTTACACTTTTTCACTAAAAGTTGAAAATATAACATTGAATACTTATGAAAATAATTCCTTGTTAATGAAGAAGAATGGATCAAAAGTATATTTGATCGAAAACGGCAGAAAAAGATGGATAACAACTACTGCAGTTTTCATTGCAAGTGGTTATAACTGGGATGATATAATTGCTGTTAGTGAGTCTGAATTGAGTTTATATACTCAGGGGAAGAACGTTACGGCAAATTTTAGCGCAAAACCAAATGGGACTCTGCTTAAAGGTTCAGGACCAAAAGTATATTTGATCGAAAATGGCACTAAAAGATGGATAACAGATGCTACAATTTTCATTGCAAGTGGTTATGATTGGAATAATATAATCACTATCAGTGAATCAGAATTAAATATTTATTCTCATGGAGAAAACATTTATGCAAATTCTAATGTAAATTTAAATGGAACTTTACTTAAAAGTTCAGGACCGAAAGTATATTTAATCAAAAACGGCATTAAAAGATGGATAACAAGCGAAAGTGTTTTTATCAATAATGGTTATAATTGGAACGATATAATCACTATCAGTGAATCTGAATTAAATATTTATCCTCACGGGGGAAATATACAGTCCTAAATTAATTTTTTCATTTATTGACATTCGTTGGCTCCAGTCTCCTGACTGGAGCCTTTTGTTAAACTCCTCTAAGAGTAAAATCCTAGCGTATAATTATAACTATAGCGTCTTTTCATACTATAGCACGAAAAGACACTATAATTATTTTTTCTATTTTATTATTAAGGAACCTTTTAAAACGCAGTTTTTGTCATTCTAAACTTGTTTCAGAATCTATCTTATCTTATATCTAATCAAATCTATAAATCACAGAACTTTTGAATAAATTGAAAATACAATAATCTTTTAATACAACAATATTATTGTGTTTATATTGAGAATGAAAGTACAGTGTAAATAGGGACTGCTGATTTATTCTCGGTTCCCTCTGATAAATTTTTTTTCCTCTTGCATACCTTGCTACAAGATAGTTGATTTTCTTGTTTAATCTTGATTTTTAAGGCTAAAAGGAGTAAGGTAGAGGTAGGTTTGGAATAATTTTACGCTAAAAAATTTGAATGTGTGCTCCTCCCCTGATAAGGGGAGGTTGGGAGGGGTTTGAAATATCGTATGATTATAATATGAAGTGATTTTATAGTAAGTCTAATTTATTTAAAGTTTTAACAAAGAATCTATGAATTTATCACAACTTATAAAATCAAGCGGGAAATATGATTTATCTATTTTTTTCGCGGAAAGTATAAATCGGATTAAGAAGAATGTTTTTGAAATGATTAAGCGATACAGTGGCAGAACATTAAAGAACTTAATTTAAAATTATCATGGAAGATTACATTTGGATATTACTAATTATAATAGGGATTTCTATAATCGGGGGAATAATTTCATGGATCATTGAAGCAATTTCAAATTCAAAAAAATATTTAGAGTTAAAGCCAGAATTAGACAACTTAGAGAACTCTATAGAAGAACATGAGTCAAAAGTTGAAAAAGACAGAGAAGAGTGGAAGTTGAAGATAAGAAGGTGGAATGAAAAAATACAGAAAGACAAAGAAGAAATAGAAAAAATATCTAAACAAAAGTCAATGGGATTTCCTTGGTTGGCGGAAGCGTACGCTGATTATTTTGCGTTAAAAGATGGGAAACTGGAAAAATATTTAGAGAACAAAAAACATCCAGCTTATACCGCCGCAGAAAATGTAAGAATTATTAAAAATGAAAAAAGGGAATTAGTCAAAAAAAATAAAATAGTTAATTATAAAATAAACTATTTTGAAAAATTGTTCCCATGGCTTTCGGAATTGATTGCGAAAAACGAAAATGAATATATTCCTGTTCGAATTGATGATGATAATTTAGAAAAGGATGCTGACAAGAGAGACAGTGTTAAAGATTATCTTACACAAGAAGAATATAAAAAACTTCCTTCAATAGAAAGAAATCAAATGGCATTGGATAGGTATTTGAAAAATAGAAATAAATCAAAATGGGCAATTGGCAGGGATTACGAAATGTATGTTGGGTATTTGTATGAGCAAAAGGGATATTCTATTGAGTATAAAGGAATCATTGACGGTTTTGAAGATTTAGGAAGAGATGTTATTGCTAAAAAAGATGAAGAAGTTTGTATTATTCAGTGTAAACGATGGGCACAATGGAAAGAAATGCGTGAAAAACATATTTTTCAATTATTTGGAACAACAATGGAATATTGGATTAAAAATTTCAAAAATTATGAAAAACCAAAAAGTTTTGAGGAATTTGCTAAATTTTTAAATGAAAACAAACTCAGACCAATATTTTTTACTTCAACAAATTTATCTGATAAAGCAAGAGAAATGGCAGATACATTAAGTGTTGAAATAATAGAAAATGAGCCACTTGGTGAATTTCCAAGAATTAAGTGCAATATAAATACCGATGAATTTGGTTCGCAAACAAAAATATATCATTTACCAATGGACCAACAATATGATAGAACAATAATTGGTAATCGTGTGGGAGAATTTTATGCCTTTACAGTTAAAGAAGCAGAAGACGCTGGTTTTAGAAGAGCATTTAAACGGTTTAAAGGACAAAAAGTGTTGCTATTTTTCTAAGAATTATACTTAAAATAGTTATACCAAATAATAAAATTCTTTCTATTCTTGTTTGATAATCCTCTGTGAATTCTAAGACTATTTTTTAGATAAGAAAACCTTGTTTCTAATCCATTTGTTGATTTTGGTATTTGATAATCATCAAGATAGAAAAACATATTTGGTAGAGCATTTTTAATTAATGATCTGGTTTTTCTTAAAGATTTATGCGTGTACCATCTTTTTCCTGAATCGCTTTCACTTTTTTCTTTTAGAAAATCATAATATTTTTCACACCAGTTATTAAAATAATTTATCCATAAATCTCTATCATAATAAGTTTCTATTCTGTGAAGTTCTTTTACTAAGTATTTTAATTCTATTCCTGCATCTGTCTTTGGATTTCTTGTTAAATAAGCTAAGCTCATTCTTTGGATATGAATAATACATCTTTGATGGATAACAAGCTTTTACTGCCTTAACAAGCCCTTTTTGACCGTCTGAGGTGATACTAATAACGGTTAATCCAAGTTGTTTTAGAAATTCTAGATCAGTTAGATAGTTATAGTAATTTTCTCTTTCTACTATTCTAAAATATTGAAGATGCTTTAAATCATTATCAAGATAATTTAAGGAGCAGAGGTTAGTTTTGAAATATGTTCCATCAATTATTAAATGGCAATTGATATTTACTTTTGGTTTAAATCTTGGCGGATCGTTTAGATAATTTTTAAAAAGTCTTTGCAATGTTTTAACAGATTTTCCGTTTTCTTTTGATAATTCTTTTAATGTTCTTTTGCCTGCAATCCATTTTTCAAACCAGATGATCTGTCTGGCAATTGATTTTCTTTTGTGGCTAATAGTGAATGTTTTATTACATTTTTTACAATAATATCTTTGTTTATTATCTTTCTTTCCAAACTTCTTAGTGTTATTCTTATTGCACTTTGGACATCGTTTTTTTTAATAGAATAGTCATAATTGTAAATCGGTTTACAAGATTAGTTAAGTTTAAACTAATCCTACAACAGAACAGACTATTTTAGCAACACTTTTTGTCCTTTAAACCATTTAAACATAAGTATAAAGTTTAAGGTTGATGATTATAAAATCTTTATGGCGGTGAGCGAAAATTCAGGCAAGGATAATTCAGGGGAGGAGATTTACGAAATTAATAAAAACGGGGAAAGAAAACTTGATGAACACGGACACCTAAAACAAAAGCACGATTTAGACGATATTGCGTTTGTTTTTGAGAAGTGGGGGAAGGAGAATGGGTTGAGTTTTTGGAAGTAAATTATTTTTAAAAAAATATATGAGTAAAAAATTAACTATCAGAAATAGCACAGCGGAATTTTTAATGTTCACCGCAGATAGCCGTCAGGATAGCATAGAAGTTCGTTTTCAAGATGAAACAGTATGGCTTTCACAAAAAATGATAGCAACGTTATTTGGTTGTTCAAGCGACAATATTTCCTTACATTTCAAAAATATATTTAAAGACGGAGAATTGGACGAAGAGTCAGTTACCGAGGAATTCTCGGCAACTGCCGGTGATGGAAAAAACTATAAAATTAAGCATTATAATCTCGATGCTATTATTGCAGTAGGATATAGGATAAACAGCGAAAGAGCAACACAATTTCGTCGTTGGGC
>JAGLIM010000049.1 GCA_023142995.1 Minisyncoccota bacterium
ATTATTCGCGAAATTCGCGCGAGTGAAAGAAAATTTTATCAAAAAATTACAGATATTTATGCCACTTCGCTTGACTATGACCCAGAAAGCAAAATTACAAAAATCTTTTTTTCTACTGTTCAGAACAAGCTTCATTTTGCCATTGCGGGGAAGACGGCGGCTGAGATAATCACACGAAGGGTAAATAGCGATAAGCCATATATGGGTCTTACTGTTTGGAAAAACTCGCCCAAAGGAAAAATTTTAAAATCAGATGTTTCTGTCGCTAAAAATTATTTGCAAAAAGAGGAGATAGAAGCGCTGGATCGTATTTCTAATATGTATTTGGATTATGCTGAAGATCAATCTAAAAGAAAAATTCCTATGACAATGGAGGACTGGGTAAAAAAATTAGATGCTTTTTTGCAATTTAATAATAGAGAAACATTAAAAAATCCTGGGCGAATATCAGCAGAAATTGCAAAATCTTTTTCTGAAAGTGAATGGGAAAAATTTAGAATTACACAAGATAAACTTTATGTGTCAGATTTTGATAAAGAGGTTAAAGATATTTTGGAAAACCAGCCTACTCCAAAGGCTTTGACGAGGCGAAGAAAGAAAAAATAAAATAACTCCGCTTTTGCTTTTGAGAAATGTGGAAAGAAGAATTGGTTGAGTTTTTAGAGGTAAATAAATTAGATTAAAATATGAAAACAAGTGATAAAAAAGAATTTACCTTGAAGCAAAAAGCGTTTTTGTATTTCTATAAATCAAAACAATATTTAAATAATAAGTGGTATATTGTCAAAGAGGAAATAAAAAAGCTTTCTAATTCCTTCTTTTTTCATTTTATGCTTTTTGGTGTTTCTATATTTCTTTTACATAAAATTTTAATTTATTCAAATTTAACAATTTCAGACGATAGTTTATATGGTTTTGCATTTGCCACTGCTGGAATTATTGGAGCGTCAATTGCTATTATATTCTTTTTCTCAACTTTTATTTTGCAAAGTACTGCTGATTTATTCTCTACTCAATATTTAAACAAATTTATTGAGAGTACCAAAGAAAAAAGAATTTTTTGATGACGAGGGTTTTACTAATAGCATATTAGAATATTTATAATCAATTGGCGATAGGATTATTCAAGAGAAAAGGAAAGAGAATATTTATTTTTTGCTAAAGATTTACGAAAGTATTTTAAATTATTCGTTAAATGTAAAATACGCTGATAAAAATTTAGGTGCTTATAAAGGCAACCCGTTATTAGATTTAGTACTGGCATACTATATAGGTTTTATTGAAAAATTACTAAAGTCAAAGGAAAATGATTGGATCTTGGAATCCGTTAAATCTTTATCTAATGTATCAAATGTTGTATTACAAAAAACAGATAAGGTAGAAGAAAGCTTTTTATTTAATTTTGAAAAAGCTATAGAAATTTTGTTAAAAGAAATTAGTTATAATTTAAAGTATAAAATATTTGACACCGAGTATTTAATCAATAGAATTCCCCGATGCTTGCATCGGTTGGAGTTATCAAAAGGAATTTTTTCCTCTTGATACCTCGCCAGCTTGCTGCGAAGTCATTCATTTAAAATTAAAATAATCAAAATGAAAAAAAATAATTATAAAAAAGTTTATCAATTTAAAATTGTTTTAGAGGGTAGCAAGCCTGTTATTTGGAGGAGAATACAAGTGCCGGAAAATTATACATTTTGGGATTTGCATGTTGCTATTCAAGATTCTATGGGTTGGTGCGATTGTCATTTGAATCAGTTTGAAACAATTAGCGTTAGGCCCAGAGAAATACAATATATAGGAATGCCAAGTGATGAATTTACGGAAACTGAAATATTGGCAGAATGGGAAGAAAGGATTAGCGATTGGTTTTCATTAGATAAAAGAAAAGCAATGAGATACAATTATGATTTTGGAGATAATTGGAATCATAAAATAACATTTGAAAAAATTCTTCCAAAAGAAGAGAAAACAAAATATCCGATTTGTATAGCTGGAGCACGCGCTTGTCCTCCTGAAGATTCTTGTGGAATTAATGGTTATTATAATTTATTGGAAATTATTAATAATCCACAGGATGAAGAATATGAAGAAAAAATGGAATGGCTTGGTGGTGGATTTGATCCTGAAGAATTTGATTTGAAAGAAGTACGGTTTGATAGTCCTAAAAAGAGATTGAAAGAATTGTTTTCAAATGAATAAATATATGAGAACTGATTCATAGTCGGTTCTTTTTATTTTGAAATCTCATTTTTTATTTTACTATAATTAGGCTCTATAGCTTTAACACACCCCAACCCCTCTCAAGAGGGGAATCTAAATAAATAGAACCGATAGAGAATATAGGATGTTTAAATGTTAATATATTTAAATGTTAAAATGATTTTGTAAAATAGACTGAATAACAAAAATTTGCTATAATCATACAATAAAGAAATAGCTATGCTTCGAAAAAGAAAAAATAATATTTTATCAAAAATAGTAGCCTTGCAACTTTTGTTTGGCGTGTTTTTTACGCCTTTTTTCTATGTGCAGGGAGCAAGTCCGATTATTCCTAAGATAATCTCTAGGGCTCAGTGGGGAGCGAATGAATCTGAGATGAACTGGCAGGCAGAATATGCAAAGGTTGAAAAGCTTGTTGTTCATCATACAGCAAGCTCAAATTTAGTTCCAGACTCAGATAAAAGTGGAGAGTACAAAAGTATGGTCAATAATATCTATACTTATCATAATAGCAAGAGAACATGGTATGACAATGGTAAGAAATATATTGGCTTTGGTGATATTGGATATAATTATTTGATTGATCCAAATGGTAATATCTATGAGGGTAGAGCTGGTGGAAATGGAGCGATTGGAGGGCATGTTAGTGGTTTTAATACAGGGACTGTAGGCATTTCAATATTAGGATCTTATGGCGGGAATGTAAACAATAGTTATCTTTCTCATCCATTAAATTCAAAGATTGAAAATTCTCTTGAAAATTTAGTTGGATGGATCGCGTCAAATAATAATATAAAATTGAATAGATCATCAAATTTTAATGGAAAAAATGTTGATGGTTTAATTGGACATCGAGATCTAGCGCCGACAAATTGTCCTGGAGACGATCTTTATAGTCGACTAGACATTATTCAGAACAATGCTGAGATAATAAGAAAAACGTTTGATAAATATGTATATCAAATTGGTGGAGATAGGGCGATCTATACCATTGAAAATGGATATAAAACTAAATTTAATTCTGCTAGCAGTCTTCCAAGTGTTTATGCTTCTAAAACCATTATTCCAATTACAAAATCACAGCTAGACTTTTATAAATATAAGGATCTGATAATTTATCCTGATGAAAGTCTTCTTCAGGAATTTAATACATCAAGGGTATATTATATTCAAAACGGCAAAAAAAGACCAATGGAAATGAGTGGCGAGGAATTTGGAAAAATGGGATATAAAACCAGCGATATAATTAAGGTTTTTAGTAGCGATCTAAAGTTATATGAATCTGGAAAGATAATTAAATATTCTCCAGATGACCAATTGATCAGAGATAATAAGGGAAATGTATATTTATCAGAAAGCGGTAAGAAAAGAAGATTTACATCACCAAAACTTTTTGAATATCTGAACTATAAATGGGAAGACATTAAAGATGATCAATTCGTCAGTTTTTACCTTGATGGATCAGATGTTATATATCCTAATAAAACTTTAATAAAAAAGGAAGATAGCCATCAAGTCTATTATATTGAAGACAAAATGCGTCGAAGGATCACTTCGTTGACTTTAATGAAAATTCTTGGATTTAATTTTGATAATGTAATTGTGATCAATAATGATGAATTTGATCATTTTCCAGAAGGAAGGACAATGAAATATCCTGATGGCTCGCTTGTAAGATCTGTTGATGTTCCATCAATATATTTAATAAAAGACGGAAAGAAAAAAGAATTTACATCAGCAGTTTTATTTGAAACAGCAGGATACAAGTGGAACGATGTAATTGAAATTGATACTAGTGAGATAAATCAATATCCTAATGACGGAAGAGTATTGTATCCTGATGGATTTCTCATTAGATCAAAGGATGCACCAGAGATATACTTTTTGGAATCAGGAAAAAGGAGAAAAATAACTTCAATAGCTTTATTTGAAAATTTAGGATACAAGTGGAACAATGTGGTCTTAATTAATCCTGATGAAATAAAAGATTATCCAATCGGAAAAGATATGACATATCCTGATGGTACATTGGTTAAAAGAGACGGTTTCCCAATCATTTTCAGAATAGAAAATGGAAAAAGAAAAGAATTTACTTCAATAACTTTGTTTGAAGCTATAAACAGTAAATGGTCTGATATAATTTCTTTATCAAAAGATGAATTTTTATCTTATCAACTTGATGGTTTTGTAAAATATCAAGAAAATACTTTGCTTAGAGAAATAAACACAGAGAAGGTTTATGTTGTCAAAGATGGCAGTCTTCAGGAGATACGATCAGTGGAAGAATTTACATCAGCTAACTATAGATGGTCTGATATTATTGATATATCAAAGTCTGAAATTAATCTATACTTAAAGCCAAAGATAGTAACAAGAAAACCTGTTTCTTCCGTAGTTCCTCTGCAGGAAAAAGAAGAAAGTATAGATATTTCAAATGATGTAGAAATAGAAGATAAAGATATTATCGTTAATAATGTAAATAAAGATAGTCCGAATATAAGAATTGCGATTTATTCTACAACTAGTGAAGATGTAATAGTTAGTGCAAATGGTAATTATACAGTAAACTATTATAATTCAGATGGAATAATTGAAAGAACTGAAAATAGATCAGCTGATGAGCAAACAGTGATCAAATATTTTGACTCTAGTTCCTATGTTAAGATTAAACCAGAATCTGAAAGTGTTATAATAAAAGTAGTTTCATATGATGATCTATCTTGGGATAAAACTATTAATGACAATGAATTTCGGGGAAGTATCGAAATAAATCATTCAGAAGTGTCCAATAAACTATGGATCATAAACGATCTATTGTTGGAAGATTATGTTAATGGCATTGCAGAAGCTCTAAATGACAGTCCTGAAGAATATTTGATGGCATTTGGAACAATTGCAAGAACTTACGCAATGTATTATATTGAAAGAGAAGGTAAGCATTCTGGCGAATCGTTTCATTTGAAAAATAGCAGAAATGGAAACGGTAATGATCAGGTCTATAAAGGATATAATTTTGAAATACGTGCTCCAGAGATTGTTGCGGCGAATAATGAGACAGCTGGTTATATAATTAATTATAATGACAAACCGATCGTTGCGGCATATTCTTCAGATTCTGGAGGAACGACAAAAAACGCTTGTGATGTTCTAAGCAAGGCATATTGCAGTAACGATTATGCGTATCTTCATGGTGGTATAACTGATCCTGTGAATACTCAGCACAATCAGGAGAAAGTTTCTGCAAGTCATGGAGCGGGAATGAGCGCGACTGGCGCATATCAGATGTCATTAGATGGGAATGGTTGGCAGGATATTATCAAATATTATTATCCTGGAATTGAAATTAGTAAGTATTATTAATAGACCTCTTAATTACTTTACTATTGCTCTGCCTTCGGCGGATGTAATAAAGTTAATTATATAAGAAGTCTAATATTTAAATAATTAATAAAATTATGAAAAATAAAAATGTTAAGTTTAAAACAAACCGTTATCTGCTTCTATCAATAGTAGCTTTGAATTTATTTATAGCTAAAACGAGTTTAGCAGTTTCAATTAATGTAACAAATCCAATTGCAAAGTCTCACTTTTCAGAATTAGTAGAAAACTTTTTATTATGGGTTCTTGGAGTTGCTGGGTCAATTGCGCTTCTTATGCTTGTTACTGGTGGCGTTCTTTATGTAACTTCTTCTGGTGATGAGCAGAAAATCGCGACTGCGAAAAGAATGGTCACCTGGACAATATTAGGGTTAATGATCGTTCTTGCGTCGTATGCTATAATTGTAGTTCTAAGTGATTTGTTCACTTAAAAATATTTATACTATAGATCAAGATGTTTCGTAATAATATAAAAATAAATGGAAAAGAAAGTTTATATAATTCTATTGAATTGGAATGGGAAAGAAGACACTCTTGAGTGTCTGAAATCTTTTGAAAAAATAAAATATAATAATTATGAGGTCATTGTTGTTGATAATGGATCGGAAGATGATTCAGTCTCAAAGATCAGAAAATATTATCCCAAAATAAATATCATAGAAAATAAAAAAAATTTAGGGTTTGCAGGAGGAAATAATGTCGGAATAGAATATGCAATTGATAATTGCGCTGATTATGTTTTGCTTATAAATAATGATACAATCGTTGAAGAAGATTTTCTTACAGAACTTGTTAAAGTGGGGGAGTCTGATGAAAAGATTGGTCTTTTGGGATCAAAAATATATTTTCATAGTGAAAAAAAACGGATTTGGACTGCTGGTGGAAAAGTCAATTGGCTTAAAAACAAAGGAACACATATTGGTTTAGATGAGATTGATGTAGGGCAGTATGATAGAATTAGAGAAGTCGGTTATTTAACTGGTTGTTGTTTATTGATTAAAAGAGAAGTAATCGAAAAAATAGGTGGATTGGAAGAATCTTACTTTCTTTACTACGAAGATACTGATTTTTCACTTCGGGCGCAAAATATTGGATATAAATGTGTTTATGTTCCTGAATCAAAGATCTATCATAAGATTTCAAGATCAATAAAACCAGGATCTGCAAATTATATATATTATCATGTTCGAAATGGACTTGTCATGGCAAGAAGAAGTGGAAGTATATTAGTTAAGCTTGCTTTATATCCCTATTGTTTGATCTTATTTTTGAAACAAGTTATAAAGATTATTTTTATTCCTAAAAAAAGACCTTGGGCAAAAGCGGTCTTGAGAGGTGAAAAAGATTTTTTATTAAAAAAAGTTGGCAAGGCGGATTAGTGATCTGCATCTGATATCTTTATAGGAACTGGTTTGTAAGCCAGTTTTTTATATCTATATTTTTTTATTTGAAATAATGAGTATATATTAAAATTTAAATTTTCCAACTAAATATCCAACTCCAAAAGGTCCTTCATAACTCAACTTTTCAAATTTATATTCTAGATTTGATAGTGCACCAAGTAGGATTATGATAGATCGCAGTCCGCATTCTCCTGCTTCTTCAACCAAGCTTGAATCTAAGTTTAATATTTCATCTATCTTATTTTTTTCCAGTAGATCGATCAGAAGTTCATCAAACTTTTTTCCACTTGGAGAATATCCAGAAGGCGCATTTGGAATTAGGCGATGAGAAAGATCTCCGCTAGCGATTAAAGCTATTTTTTTCTCTGTGCTTTCTATGACCTCATAGATTATTTCACCGAATTCAAAATGTTTTTTATAATCAAGATAAGAAAAAGTCATTGCAACGATCTTTACTTTGGGAATGTGCTTTTTAAGAAAAAATAAAGGAACCATAACTCCATGATCAAGAGAGACATCATCGCTCATAAATTCAGTTGGTATATCTTTTGAATTTGCAATTTTTTTTATACTTGCTCCTAGATTAATGTCATTTTCGATTTTCATTGAAGTGTTATCATCAAATTGTGAAAAATCACCTTGCAAATACTTTGCACTATTTATAGACATAGCATCCATTTGGATAGAACCGTGAGGAGAGATAATAATAATAGTATCAATTTCTCTTTCTCTGATCTGATTTCCTAATTCATTCATAGCGCGCAAGGTTGATCTGATTTGCGCAAAATAGTTCTTTCCGATTGAAGGAATTAAAAGAGGGGGATGAGGGCAGATTGATGCAAATTTTAGCATGTATTTGAATTAAAAGATTAAATCAACACTCTCTCCGCATTTCGCGCATTTTCCGTTTTTATCAAATCTTTTAACATAGAATCCGATTCTTTCTATTGCAAGTTCATTGCACTTTGGACAATATGTGTTTTCTTTTGAATTTTCTGGAATGTTTCCTGTGTAAATATATTTAAGTCCAGCTTTCTTACCTATGTCGTATGTTTTGTAGATTGTTTTAACAGGAGTATCAGGAATATTTTGCATCTTATAGGAAAGTATTCCTGAAAATGCGCTAATGTGCCATGGAGTTTTACTGCCAAGTTCATTAAAAATAAAGTTGGCAATATTTTCAAGCATTATTTTGCTATCAGAGAATCCAGGAATTATGAGCGTTGTAATTTCAATCCAAATTTTATTTTTTTTCATCCATTTAAGATTTTCTAAGATCGGACCAACTTTTGCTCCGCAAATACTTTTATAGAATTCATCATTAAAAGATTTTATATCAACATTTGCTGCATCAAGATATGGACTAATCAATTCCAGAGTTTCTTCGCTCATAAAACCATTTGTTATCCAGATATTTTTTATTCCTTTTTCTTTTGCCAATTTCATCGTGTCTAGGGCGTATTCCAGAAAAATAGTTGGTTCTGTGTATGTATATGATATGCTTGGGCACTTGTTTTTAATTGCAAATTTAACTATTTCATTCGGTGATAGGTTTTGATTAATATCTAGGTGACTTTTGTCATTTTTCACTAGTTGCGATATTTGCCAATTCTGACAATTCTGACAACATAAATTACATCCTACTGTTGCAATTGACAGAGAATGAGTTCCTGGTAAAAAATGGAATAAAGGTTTTTTCTCAACTGGATCAATACTGTTTGAAATTGCTTTTCCATAGTTCAATGCGTATAATTTTCCATCTATATTTTTTCTCACTCCGCAAATCCCATATTTTTTAGGCGAAATGACACATTGATGCGAGCAAGTATTACATTGAACATTGTCATTTTTAAGTTTTTTATATAAATATGATTTTTTCATATAATTATTCTAGCAATGTAATAATTAATTTATAATAAATAATAATATTTTGTTACTATGTAATTATAATATTGTTTGACTTTATGTAGAACTCTGCGAGAATAACTTCTCAACTCCGCTATTGAGGTAAGAGTCTTTTACTAAACTATTAAAAGGACTGTCTTTAATTCGTTGCTAGTTTAATATAATAGTTCTATTTATATTTTACCACTTTTGTTTTTTCAGGCAAGAAAAAATACCCAGGGAAATGAATCCAAGGGCTATTAACTTTATATAATGCTTTTCTTTGTGAGTATCTTACATATTTCAATGTAGGCATTTTTTGTTTTATCAATCACATCTGGTGGTAATTCAACATTTTCCTTTCCATCTAATTTGTTTTCAACCAGCCAGTCGCGGACTATTTGCTTACTGAGATCTGGTTCATAGCGAGATGCATCTGGTGTTAGCGCTTCATCAATAAGAACTACTATTTTTTGTTTTGTGGCCGAGTCTATTACAGCAGCAAACTCAAACTTGGTATCTCTCAATCTTATCCCCTTACTTTCCAGCAGCTTTTCAGCAAATTCAAACAGCTCTAAGCTGGTTTTCTTAAGAGAAATCGCTAGGTCTTTATC
>JAGLIM010000005.1 GCA_023142995.1 Minisyncoccota bacterium
CATAAAGTCGAACAATATTTATCTTACAGTAATATTTTCAATATTCTTCAATCTTTCTATGATATTTTTCGACCTTGTGGAGAAATCATATGCGTAGAGCTCTCCATAAAGTCGAACAATATTTAAGGTAAATTGTTAAAACCTAAAATAACAGAGATTATGAAACAAATCCGTCCTAAATTTTACAAATAAATTTGCAATAACAAAAGCTATATTTTAAAAAGTTTTTTAAACTATTTTCCAATCAAATCAAAAATTTCCTTTGCATCCTTTCTTGTTAATTTTTGAATCGCAAACCCTGCATGAACAATCACATAATCATCTTTTTTAACATTAACCAAAGAAATATTAACTTCTCTTTGTATACCATCAAAATCAACCAACGCTATGTTGATTTTTTTGTTTATAGATCTGATTTTTCCTGGAATCGCAAGGCACATAAGATAAGTTAGAGAGTTAGAGAGTTAGAGAGTTAGAGAGTCAGCCTTCCAAGCCTCTCACCTGCTTTTTCCCAATTCACAATTTTCCAAAACGCTTCAATATATTTTGAGCGGTTATTTTGATAATCAAGATAATAAGAATGCTCCCACATATCAAGCACTAATAATATTTTAAATGCAGGATAAATATTTGTGTTATGCTTTTCAATCTGCATTAGAAGAGGTCTTTTTGTGCATTTACAATAAGCTAAAACTGCCCATCCAGAACCTTCAACGCTCAAAGCAGTCGCCGTAAATTCTTTTTGAAATCTTTCCAAGCTTCCAAACTCATCATTGATAATATTTAACAATTCTCCATTCGGCTTATCATTTCTATTTTCTGCTGGAATAAGATTGTTCCAAAAAAGAGAATGAAGAAGATAACCGCCCAGATTAAATGATAGATCTTTCAAAGTTAACTTCATATCTAAATCTATATTTTCACTCCTGGCTTTGTCCATTTTTTCAAAAGCTGTATTAACACCTGTAACATATCCTTGATGGTGTTTTTGATGGTGCAAATTTAATTGTTTTTCAGAAATATACGGCACAAGCGCATCATAAGCATACGGCAGATCAAACAGTTTATAAAACTTTTCCTCGCTTGTATCCATATTTTTAATTTTAATGTTTTAAAATAGCAAAATATTAACTCCCAATTTGTTATAATAAATTTATTATAGCAAAAACCGCCAATAAAAGCGAATAAAATAAAAAAAAGTAAGGAAACAGATTAATAACCCGTTTCCTCTTGTTTCTCTTATTTTTCGTTTTATTTTTTACCTTTATTCTCCTTAAATTTGTTTGTTACTTCTTCTATGTCCTCTCCTCCTAAAGAGGACACAACCATTACATTCCCTGGATTGGTAGTAACATTTTCAGCTGTCAATCTGAAAAAATCACCTTCAAAATTATAGGTCATTTGCCCATAACTCAATCCATCAGAAGTATTAAATACTTCTAAAACTGCTGCTCCTCCATCAGAGCTGGTAGCTTGGAATTTTATCTCGTCTTTTTTGTTGTCATACTGCGCTTTAGTCACAGTTACAATATCAGTTGCAACTGCTTCAACAGTAGCAGTATCCATGGCTATCGCTCCACCATTATCAGTTACGATTAAAGTAACCGTATAGTTTCCGTCTGCGCTATAGGAATGGCTTACAATAGCTCCTGATACGCCTGTACCATCACCAAAATCCCATTCAAAGGAAACAATATTTCCATCAGGATCAAAAGATTCTGATCCATCAAAAACAACTTGTTTTCCAACAAAGAAAACTTGGTCCTCTCCAGCATTTGCTATTGGAGGTTGGTTTGGATTAACGGTTATAACAACTTCATCTGTCGCTGTCGCCCCGTTGTCGTCTTGGACTACTAATGTCAAATTATAAGTTCCAATTGGGAATTCATAATTTAGCAAAGCGCCATTGCCAAGAGCTACTTCTCCCTCGTACCAGACAAACAAAGCTATCTTCTCTCCATCAGGATCAAAGGATTCAGAACCATCCAGAGTTACAGTTTCAACACCATTATTGTCCCCGTCACTTACTGTCTTGTTTTGCCCCATTGAAATTGGCAGAAGATTCCCTTCAGAACTTTGATCGTATACTAGCACATCATCAACATACCAGCCTTCAAAATTGTTCGCAATATTATCCTTCGTGTCAAAGAAAAATTTTATCTGAATATTGTCTTGACCAGTATAGGAAGATATATTAACGATATGTGTGTTCCATTGAAGCATTTGGTCACCCGATAATAGAGCAAGATCGGTGAAAATACCATCTACTCCTATTTGGACCTTCCTTTGATCCCAATAAGTTCCAGCACCTTCCGTTTGGTATAAATATCCAAACGACAAGGTGGCTGAATCAAGATCTGAAAGATTGATCATCGGAGATGTTAAACTTCCAAAATTAGAAGCCCCTGTACTATATGTATAATCTGGGTATCCAGTATTATACGCATAGCTTGAAATGGGACTACTAGATCTATAAGTCTCATGATGCCATAAACCATCAGAAGTCCATCCCGATTCACTGCTTTCCATATCATCGCTAAAAGCTACTACAGGAGTTATTGTACCTCCTGAGGCAATATTCGAAAACCCAGCGACATTTCCAACATTGTCAACAGCTTTTGTTGCGAAATAATACATTGTGTCAAATTTCAAGTTTTCAACAGTGAAATTCTCCATAGATCCAGAAATCCCAGGAATAGGTTCTCCAGTTGCTTGCAAAGCATCATCCCAATTTATGTCCGTTATTTCTTCTGTTGAATATCGAACATCATAAGAACTTGCAACACCATCCAAGTCATCATCACCAACAGCCGTCCATGTCAGATCAATAGAGGTGTACTCAACTCTTGTTATTACAAGATTTGTAATATCTGCAGGGGAAACGCTATCATCTTCAAGAGCGTTATATGCATTAAGCCTTCCACCACTTACGGTTATACCGTCCATTGACGGAACAACATCAACACCACCAAGTAATCTTGCTTTTATCTCATCACTGTCAAGATCAGGATATTGCGCCTTGATCAATCCTGCCACACCAGCAACATGCGGGCAAGCCATTGAAGTTCCGCTATAAGCTCCATATCCACCATTTTTCAATGTTGAATTGATAGAAACTCCAGGAGCTCCAAGATCAACAGACTCTGGTCCATAACAAGAGAAATATGCCTTGTTATCATTATGATCTGTTGCCGCTACTGCTACAATATTTGGAACATCATAGCTAGCTGGATAACGCGGGTATAAATCATTATTAGAACCACTGTTACCAGCAGCTGCAACAAATAAGATTCCAGCATCATCAGCAACTGCTATAATATCATATAGCGCCTGAGAATAACCTCCGCCGCCCCAGCTGTTACTTATAATGTCTGCGTCCATTAAAATAGCGTACTGTATAGCTAAAATACAGTCGCTGGTATACCCATAACCTCCAGAATTAAAGGCTTTTATTGGCATTATGCTGACATTCCAATTAACACCAACGACACCAATGTTGTTATTGCCGATTGCACCGATTGTTCCGGCGCAATGTGTTCCATGATTATTATCATCCATCGGATCTCCGTCATTATTACAGAAATCATAACCATAGACGTCATCAATAAAGGTGTTATTGTCATCATCCACACCTGGTATTCCGTTTAATTCAGCCTCATTGATCCACATATTCGCAGCTAAATCTTGATGAGTATAATCAACACCTGTATCAACCTCAGCAATTGTAACATTCTCGCTTCCTGTCTCCACATACCATGCTTCAGGAACGTCAGTATCTGCATCCACCGTTCCGCCTGTTTGTCCTGTGTTATGCAAGCCCCAAAGACTTGAAAAACCTGGATCGTTTGACATCACATCTATGCTACGCACATAATCTGGTTCGGCATAGGCAACACGAGGATCATTGTTAAGTTCTTCCAGAACATCCATTAAGTTCTCTTCCGAAGAAACTTCCATGAAATGTAGCCTGTCAAGACCACGCAGTTTCATTGCCTTTTCAGCCTTTTTATTCTTCTTTGAATCTGCTTTCAGGACTTTTTCAGCTAATTTCAGCTGATGTTTATCCATAAAAGCATCAAGAGAAACTCCTTCATTGAGCTTAACAATAACTTGTCCAGGAGCATACTCCACTGTCATTCTATTCTCACTCGCATTGTCTCTGACAATGCGGTCGTTCGCGTTATCATTGCTTAATGCTTGAGCTGGAAACCCAAAACTAAAAACAACGATTGACGCCATTAAAATTGCCAATATAGCTTTTTTAATGATTTAACCTTCTTTGTTTTGTACTATCTATGCAGTCACGCAACGAATATACAGCGAGGTCTTCGCCTTGTAAATTTTCGTCTTGCTCAGATAGCCAGATCATTTGCTAATAGTTACCATTAACATTTAATCTGGCTATCTGAAAACACTTTTTTAAAAGAACACTTTGATAGTGTATAGTATTTAAAAAACTTGTCAAGAAACAATTAATTTAATTAATTTATAGCAAAAGTTCTTGACAGGAATCTTATGTTATGTTAATTTCAACTTAAGTTTTGCTGAAAAGGCAAATTATATAATTTAAAAACGCAGAGAAGCAAAAAAAAGGAGATGTACAAAATGCTGAAAAAAGTGATGATAGCAACAACGATACTTGCGGTTTTTGCAATTTCAATGGGATGTATAGGCGTAGCTCCTATGGCACAACAAGATGAAACAGCAACTACTACCAAAACAGCACCTATTGCTGCCGAAACAAAGTTGACTGAAATGGAGAATCTTCAACTGTTCCTGAAGGAAGATCAAACAGACAAAATGAACTATGATCCTTATGAACAAAAAGGATTAAATTTCCTTTCAGGAGCAAAATTCGTGAGAGCTCTTGCTGAAAATGCAACAGAACAAGGGATTCCTATGGGCGCAATAGCGCCAAGAAATACACAAGGAGTTGGAAGAGCAACAACTCATAGTGAACCTATGAGTTACGCTATAATCAATAACAAATTTATAGTTATTGATCCTGTAAATGATCAAATCTACAGCCTTGATGAACTTCTTGGAAATTGTGGAAGATATATTTCCATAATACCTGACGCCCAAATGATGCCAAGTTTTGGACCAAGAAGCAGAGGGATTGACATTGATCTAGAAGGAGAATACAATGAAAAACAATTGGTAAAAGAATTCAAACCAATAACATCATAAGTTTATACTCCTTTGCAAAAAATATATCTTATCCTATGACACCAGCTGTCATAGTTTTTTTTATTTTACAATACTATCTAGCATTAACATCAAACAAGAATTAATTTTTACTACAAAAGACAAAATGTGTTATAATATGGTTGTATTTATTACTAATCAAATACTATGTTTAAAAAAATACTTTCTGGATTTTTAATTGTTGCTTTTTTAGCGCCAAGTCTTGTTCTGGCTGACGGAATGATGATCAAGCCTGACCCTTATGGAAATCGCTGGGATTTTGTAAGTGAAAATAATCAACAAGCTTACATTAGTTATGAAGACGGCTTAGAAAAATTAATTTTAAGTATTGGAATAGACGAAAAAGACAGCGAAGCGGTTTGGGTCTTTCCAGTGCCAGCAAATCCCGAAAAAGTTGTTATTGATATTTTGACTGAAACACCAAATATAAGAGGCGAAGAAATAAATAAAAAAGCAAAATCAGAATTAGAAGACATTAAAGAAGCACTGCTAATGACTCAGATTTATCCCGCATTTTTTACATCACTTACCAGAACAACCACATTATCAATACAAACCAATAAAGGCTGGGGACTTAGCGAAGATGGATATAGACACCAGACAGATGTAACAATATATGAACATTTAGAGAAAGAAGGAATGACCACCGAAATTATTACAGCCAGAACAAGCAAAGGTTTGCAAGAATATTTTAAAAGTAAAAATTTGAATATAGGACAAGACTCAATTCCAGCGCTAAATCACTATATCGGTAAAGAATTTACTTTTATCGCTTCCTGGATCTCAAAGAATTCCACAACAAGATCTACATCAAAACAAAAAGGTGTTTTTGTTACCTTCCCAACAAAAAAAATATATTATCCTCTAATACTAACTAGTGTTTATGGCAGCGAAAGAATTCCAACAACAATCAGAATAATGGGATTTGTTAGCCCAAAAGTCTTTAAAGACATAAAAAGTTACACAGAAGTAGAATATTATGTTGACACTTATTTTCATTCAAATATAGACAATTTTTATAATGGCAATACAGAAAATGTAAAATACACGAAAATTGAAATGAATGTTCCTTCAAAATTGCTAACTCAAGACCTATGGATAAGTACGAGAGAACCACTTGGAACGTTTTTTCCTTTATTTATAAGCCAGCATCCATTTACAGCAGGAGTTATTTTGTTGATCTTGATCTCAATATTAACTGGAATATTAGCAAGCTTTATTGTTTTTCGCGAAGCAAGAAGTAGAAAAGGAATTCTCAAATTCAGTTTACTTGGCCTATTTAATTGTTTTACTATCATTGCTTTGATTATTAGATTGCATCCTCTAAAAATAAAAAAAGGTGATCAAAAAGATCAAGAATTAATTAATGAATTAAAAGAGCAAGGATACATAATACATAGAAAAGATAGCAAAAGAAAAATGATCTTTGTTTCTCTTTATTCTATAGTCTATATCATATTAGTTATCTTAATTATTGGACTGATAGAAAAAAGTTTGTAAAAAACCTTACAAAAACAAATTTAAACGCTCCAGTCTTCTGATTGGAGCGTTTTTATTATAGAAAGCTCTGAAAATACACAGCTTTTAATTATAATTTTGTGATATTTCAACTAGTCTAAGCCTCTAAGTGACTCTAAAAGCCACTTAGAAACTACAAAATATAAATAAAACCATGTTTTCAAAAGTTCTTTAATAGCATAGCCGATATTATCTTAGTTAGTTTGACATATTAGTCAGACTGTTGCATAATATACATCATAACCTATATTATAACACATACTATGTTTATTATCAAGCTGAAATGATCATTTTACCTGTTTCACATAAAACATTACTATCTAATTTTAATTACAACTTTATAAATTATTAGATAAAGATAAATATTATCTTAAAATGACAAAAAGTGAAATTTAAAAAGCGGAGAAATGTAAAAGCAAAAGAGTATAAAAACGAAGAAATCTGAGAATAAAGGAACGTAACAACGCTATTTATTGATATTATCCTTAAAACAAGCCGCAATATCGATTTTTCTATTAAAGTCTTCAAAAGCAATAAACATAGCTATTCTTAAAGATAAGAAAAAAAGAAATACCACACTGAATTAAATTCAGCATGAACTTCAACGGAAATCCATGATATATGACACGCTCAACCAGAGTCTTTACGACCTGCTTCGCCAGAGTCTCCGACAGAGACTCTGGCGTGAAGCATCATCTCAATGTGTCTTCTTATCAGAACCACCTAACAGGAGAGCAGGGTATCTATTAGTTTCTCAAAGGTTTCTTTAAATTGTTCCACATGAAACAATATTATTCATTCTTATACTCCTTCGCTTTTCTAAATAAGATTCTTTATTTTTACAAATATTATTTTTATATTAATATTAGTGGTCTTTAATTATAATAAAGCTACGGCGTATATACTGTTTAAAAAAGAAATGTAGTATAAATTACGATTCTATGTATTTTTCAAAATTCTTCTCAATTTATTCAGTCTTCAGAGAATATCTTCTATTTTTGATCAAAATAAAAATCTTGATTTTAAAAAAATAAAGAAAATGCTTAAATCCAATATTTAGTGATATTTGGCTAAGAATAGCACAAAACGGTAATATTCAAGAAAAATAAGAAGATGGCTTGAATATCCAGCTTTTGGCTATAATTTTGTGGTATTTTCAATTCAACGCTGGTTTTCTTTAGAAAAATCTAAAACTATATCCATTCTATCATTTATCTTTTTCTCTAGACTAAATAAACCAAAAAAAATCATCTCCAACTCTTAATTCCAAGATATGATCCTATCGTATTTTAATATGTACACTTGTTATTTTAGATATGGAAGTGGATAACTTGTTGATAACTAAATCAACTGATTATTATAGAATTTTACAACTATTCTATTAGTAAAAGCAGAACAAAAAGATATATAAAGAAACTGTTTTTATTTGAATTTATAGAATATTTGAATTAATTTGATATTAAATTCTGATTTACTGTTATATCAGCAAAAAATTAGCATTTTCAACAATAAATCATTTTCCTTTATACTTACTTCAAATCTTATAATATAATGAAAAGCTAACAAACAAGACTATACACACTTAGATTAGATGTAGACAATTTATAGATGCCTCGATCCTTAAGGTTTATCTTGAATTTATTAGAATATCTTTTTTAAATAATAGAAAAGTAAATTTTGTTAGAAATAAATTATTGCGCTATCAATTCCTCAATAAACTCAAAGTGAGCTCTTTTTTATCAAAAAAGTAATTCCATGACGTTTCATATGAAACATTATAGTCTGATTTTATACTCCTTCACTTTTCTGAATAAGATTCTTTATTTTTACAAATATTATTTTTATATTAATATTAGTAGTCCTTATTACAATAAACTTGCGGCATATATACTGTTTAGAAAAGCTATATAGTACAGATTACAATTCTATGTATTTTTCAAAATTCTTCTCAATTCGTTTAATTTTCAAAAAATATCTTCTATTTTTAATCAAAACAAAAATTTTGACCTTAAAAGAATAAAAAGATGCCTGAATCTAATATTTAGCGATATTTGGCTAAGAATAGCACAAAACGGTAATATTCAAGAAAAATAAGAAGATGCTTTAAATATCTAGCTTTTGGCTGTAATCTTGTGATATTTTCAATTAAAGACTGATTTATCTCAGAAAAACTAATAACCTGCTCAACCAGAGAGTCTCTCGCTAGAAGATTCTGATAAGAAAATACATTAAAATGATACTTTGCATTTATCCTTTTTTATCTTGATAATTATCAAATGAAAATAGAAAGAACTTTATTATTTAGTATAGCTATTTTAAGTATAATCCTTAGAAATTACCAATTATTTCTGTCTTCTAGATTAAAAATCTCTTTTAGAGTCAGAAATACCAGTTTAACTGACAAAAAGCCTCTGAATGGCTTTAGAAAGCTATTTAGAGGCTTTGTTGCGCTTTTATACTCCTTTACTTTTTACTATTTCAAGACAATACTTATCTTTATTTAAAATTAGTTATAAGCTTGCGACATACTATAGAAACCTCTGAAAAACACAGCTTTTGATTATAATTTTGTAATATTTCAACTAGTCTAAGCCTCTAAATGGTCCTAAAAGCCACTTAGAGGCTTTGGTTTGAGGTAATAAATAAGAGATTCGTTTAGTTTTTCAGAGGTTTCTATACAAAATTGTTTGGACAAATGAGTATAAACACAATGATTCCTCTTTCTTTCGTATTTATACTCATTTGCTTAGATAATGTTGTATAATACGCCGCAAGTTTATATTAAAATCAACTAATCTTAAACAAGAATAAGCATTGTTTCAAAATAACAAAATTAGAATTTTAAAAGCGAAGGAACATAACACCCTATATTCTTAGCAAAGGAAGAAATTTATAAAATAATAAGATATTCCACGTAGAACAGTTCATTGTTTATTTTCTTTTGTTATTATTCACTAGCATAAACCCTAAAACAAGCCAAAATATTAACCGTCCTTGCTGTAATGTCCAAAAATAATGATCAAATAAACCTATAAATAAAAAAGAGAGAAATATTGTCAACAAATAATAATTAAATCTTCTATTAAAGATTATTTCACTTGAAACAATATTTAATGAAATTGAAATAGTATATATCAGAAAAAGAAGAAAAAATAGCAATCCAATAATTCCAATTTCTGAAGCAATTAAAAAATAGATATTATGTGCTGGTTGATATTGCCATGGCTCAAGTTTTTGGTTGATATTGTTTTCTTCAAGATATCCGTCAATCTGAAAAACAAAAGTTCCCAAGCCAGAGCCAAAAAAAGGGTTATTTGAAATTATTTTATTTGAGACATTATTATAGAACAATCTATCAGATAAAGCATAATTATTAGGAGATCTATTATCAACACTTAATAAATTATCACCAATTCTTGCTTGTATAATGGAAAAATTAGAGATTGTCAAGACTATTAGTAGCAGAATAACAATAAATAATTCTTTAAATTTAATTATAGTATTCTTAACTAATGTTTCGCGTGAAACATTAGTTAAATAAGTTATAGATATAATAAGCAAAATTATAACTGCTAAAATGAAACTGAACCAAGAAATTCTCGAAAAAGTAAGAAACAATGCAGAGATTTGTATAAATATTATGACTATCCAGAACAATGAACATATGATACCTTGACTTATACCGTCTTTTGTGTTGTCATATGAACTAAATAATTTATAATTTGCCAGTTTACTTGACAAATAACCATTTTTACTTTCTAAATATAATAATATCGTAATTAATATTGTAAGAATTAAAAAACCACCAAGAACATTCGGATGAGGAAATGTCCCATAAGATCGAACTATTTTCTGTCCCTCAAACACAAACTTCGCAACACCAGAAATATCAGCCCCTATTAAAGATTCTCCTGTTAATTTACGCAATAATTCTGATTTAAAGAAAGATTGCTGAGTTGTAAATTGAGAAATTGCAATTACCCCTTGCACAAAACCTGAGATAGACAGAATTAAGAGAGAGTTGAGCAACCATTTTGCTTTATTTAAGTTAAAACAAACATACAAAGACAACAAAATTAATTCTAATAATTTCAAAAACCAAAAAAGGCTAATTTCAAAATAATCTCTTTTAATAATTAAATTTAAACCCAATAATAAAACAAAAAACAAGAGATATCTCCAAATCTTGTTCTTATTGACTATATTTTTAAATTTATTAAGATCAAGTCGTTGAATTAAACTTTTGTTTAAAGTAAGCCATAAAAAGAAAGTTATAATCAATAATATATCAGAAAGATAAAGAAAGAACGTCGCATATTCAGTAAATGCACCACTATAAAACGAATGACCAGTCAAAAAGACCCTCCTTGTTTGAAAAGGGATTGAAAATAGGAAAAAATAGAAGAAATATATGTGTAAATTCTTTAAATTCACAGATCTTATTGAAATTAGATTAGATTTTATAAATATAACTTATAACAAATTAGAAATAGTCTTTGCGAAGATAAGCATGAAACAAGTCCTTGTGGTAAAAATTTATGATATAAAAGAAAAAACAGAATTTTATTAGTTTTTTAGATATTCTAAAGAAACAAAGAACAAGAATATAAGATATAAAAAAACAAGGATACAAGATACAATAAGCAAATTATCCGCCCAAGACGCTGTGCTCATCTGGAAAGGTACTATCCCTTACCCTAGTATTTAATTCTCAATAAACAATAAATATTTAAATCTACTCAATATTTTTCGACCTTGTGGAGAAATTTAGATGCGTATAGTTCTCCATAAAGTCGAACAATATTTTAAACATGATCATTTGAATGTTTGGTTATTGATTATTTTTTGGTTATTGTATCTTGCTTGTTGTATCTTGTTCTTATATTCTTTACGCACTTAGCACTTCAAAGCTTCCTTTGCGTGGTTCAATCTTATTCTACAACCAAATCATACTTGTGTCATCTATTTTATTTCAATTTGACCATAATAGTAAATATACAATATTAAAAAGCGTGTTTCATATACTATTATAGCTATAAATAACTAATAGTTTAGACTATAGTTATAAAAAAGATCCGCGCTTATGCTACGGATCCAAGCTTCCATAAAGGACTTACTTTATGGTCAATTTCTTTTCCATCTAAAGATCTTACAATCTCTACTGCCGACAACTGATATATCCACTTGAAATCATCTTCTGTCGGCTTTCCAGCACGTAATACTTCTGCCAGTGAATCAACTTCTTCGTCAACTAGCATACCAACGACAAATTCAGACGCTAAATTTCCACATAGATTTTCAGATTTAAAAAATTCAAGAACTATCTTTAAATTTTCCACCTGATACAGTCTTTCTTCTCTAAAATCTAACACTTTATAGTATTCTCTATACATTCGATCTCTTAGAATCCTGAATATTTGTGCTTCTCTTTCAGAAAAAGATATCCTGCCTTCTTTTCGGCTTTCCTTTATAAGCGCGTTTATACAGGCATATGTTCTTTCTGTTCTTGTCTTTCCCAATCTATCAGCAATTTTGGAAATACTTTCAAAATCCACCCAGTCAGGCTTACAAATAACAAGCTCCTCTATATCTAAAAATAAATAAGCTAATTTATCTGCCAGAACAACCACACTTACTTCATTTGGTTGATCTTTTTCAAGATATAGCTCTTCATTATTTCTAGAATGATTAAGAATTCCAGAAAGAACTTCCCAAGTTAAGTTCAATCCTTTCCCATTTCTTTCAACCAAGTGCAATATGATCAAAGCATTAAGAGCATGATCCAGCTCAAGAAACCTTTCTCCATTATGACCGAAAGGCGTGTGCCCTAAGTCATGTCCTGCGGCAATTGCCTCGCAAAGCCTAACATTTAATCCTAACTCTCTGGCAATTATTCCAGAAATTATTATAGTAAGATCAATATGAGTTCTCCTATTGCTAACATGCGGATTAACAGGACCACCAAAACCGTTATTTCTAGAACGAACCTGCATTTTTAAGCTAATCCTTCTCATAGCCCAAGAGTTCGAAATTTTATACAGATCTCGATCCCATTCACTCAAATTAGAAAAATTGGAATTTTCTTTAAATTCCCTTCCTCTAGAGATCTCTAATGGAATCAATCCTTGGTCATAAGCCTCTATTTTTCTTTGTAAAGAACGTTTTTTCATTCTTATCCCTCCTTTTTTTGTTTTATATTCAAATCATCAAATCCTTAACAGCAATATATACTTTAAGACCAATTATGTCAATAAAAACTTCTTAGATTTTATGGGTCATACGCGATTTAATCCTATTTAATTTTCTTGTTTTATTTTTCTATTCTCAAAGAATTCTGAATGTAGCGGTAGCGAAACATCGTCCTGAACGGAGCGGCAGCGAAGTAAAGGATCCAGTGAGAAGTTTCAAAAAATATAATATATAATTCTGTGAGATTAAAATCGGGATTCTTCGTTTCGTTTCACTACACTCAGACAAATCGGGACTGTCCCCAAATTACAAAGCTCAAATTGTTCCAAATCAAGCTCAAAATCCAAATATCAAATTACATTTAGATTTTGTCATTTGGATTTTAAAACTAAAAGCAGTTGACAACATTTGAATTTAATGATAGCTTAATATGATGTCATAAAAAATTATGGCAGATTTATACTCTCTTGCTTAAATAATTTTGTATAATACGCCGTAGCTTCATATTAAGAATCAACTAGTCTTAAATAAAGATAAGCATTTTCTTAAAATAGCAAAGTGGAATTTTAAAAGCGAAGGAGTATAATGTGGAAATTGTACTTTAATAAACAATCTTTTGTCCTAAATAGAGCTTAAGGATTATAAAAGCTTTATTTTGGCCAAAGGATTTATAGAAATCCTTAAGATGCCTACAAACAATGAATAAATGAACAAACGGAGGAGAAAATAATGAATACAAATAAGATTGCCGGATGCTTTGCATTAGCAACTGGATTGCTATTAGCAGTGTTATGGCTAACTAACCTTGTGACAAAAGTATCGGTAGACTATTGGTGGTTTAAATCTTTAGACTACCAGCAAGTATTTGTGACCAATTTAACGGCAAAGTTTTTAACATTTGCCATAGTCACTGGAATTGTGATGATAATTCTTCTGAAACTGGCAAACATGAAATTAATAACCAGTTTCATAGGAAGCGAAAGATCTATACTCGAGAAAATCAATAAGTTGGATCCATCTGAACGCTGGGATAAGAACAAAATTAATGAGCTTAAGATCAAGATTTTTGCGCTAAAAGTATTCAAACCAGTTGTAATATTAGTTTCAATTTTGGTTGGATACATTTTCAGCTCTCACTTGTGGTATAAGATCCTTGTGTTCCTGAACAAAACGACTTTTGGAGTTTTAGATCCAGTATATCACAATGATATTTCGTTCTATATCTTTACGCTACCGCTGATTAGAACAGTTCAATGGTTACTGCTGATATTATCAGTCCTAGCGGTAATAATATTGTCAGCAAGAGCGCTTAAAGATAAAGAAGATAAAGATAAAAATGGTGATGAAGATGAAGATAATTCTTTCACTATACCACTCTATTGGAGATCAATTTGGGCAGTTATAGCAGTAATTATAGCCTCTATGTACCGGACTGGAAGATATTCGATCCTCCAAGACCCATCTGGAGCAGTTTATGGCGCAGGATATATTGACATTGTCATTTGGAAACCATTTTATCCAATAATGACAATATTACTGATAATAGTAGCTTTGTCTTGTTTATTGATCAAAAAAGAGTCTTATGTAAAGATTATCAAGACTAATATTGGATTGATCAAGCAACCAGCTATTATAGCTATAGTAATAATATTGGTTCCAGCTTGTTTTGGAGTTTCTGCATGGGTAGTTGATGGTACAAAATTGACTCCAAATGAAGAAGAATTAGAAAGACCATACCTTCAAAGAAATATAGAATTTACGAATTACGGCTTTGGAACAGACAAAATAAATGTAACAGATTTTCCTGTGAATAATTCTCTAACACTTAGTTCGTTAGACTCAGAAACTGTGAAAAAAGCCAGAGTTGTTGACTATGTTCCAGCAACAAAAACACATAAGCAAGAACAAGAGATAAGAACCTATTACAGTTTTGGGAATCCAAGCATAGACAGATATGAGATAAATGGAGAAATAAGACAAGTCATAGTCAATCGCAGAGATTTAAATATAGATGCTCTTGAAGATAAGGCAAAAACGTGGGTTTCAAAACATTTGGGCTATACTCATGGAATTGGAGCTGTTATGTCTCCTGTGGATGAAGTTGAAGATAATGGCAGATTGAAGTATTTTGTAAAAGATATTCCGCCTCAATCAAGTGTTCCAGAAATAAATACAACAAGAACAAGGCTTTATTACGGAACACAAGAAGAATATAAAATTACAAATACAGATCAATCTGAAATGGATTATTCCATAGAAGCAGGTACTGCTTATAATACCTACGAAGGAACTGGGGGAATAATTCTTAATTCTCCGTTTAAAAAATTTGCGATTGCTTGGCAGAATGATTTCTTTGGCATAATGATGTCTGATTACATTCAAAGCGAAAGTAGATTACATATCATCAAAGGAGTTGAAGAAAGAGCAGAAAAGATCGCGCCATATCTGAAATGGGATAGTGACCAGCATTTCTTCATTGATAATAAAGGGAACGGATATGTTATGCTAACAGGCATTTCATGTAGTAATAGTATGCCATATTCAGAGCCTACAGATCTAGAAGGTCAAGAAGTCAACTACGCCAGAGAGTCTGTTAAGGCAATTTTGGATGTAGTAAATGGTAGTATCACATTCTATGTCTATGAATATGATCCGATGATAGCAACATCTTCAAAAATTTATCCTGAGCTTTTCAAAGATAGTTCAGAAATGCCGGAAAAATTCAAGAAGCATGTGAAATTCTCAGAACAATTGTTCATTACGAGCATAAATGTATTCAATACATACCATATGAATGACACTTCCTCTTTCTATAAAAGAGAGGATGTTTGGGTACCAGCAGTTGAAATGTATCACGGAGAGCAAACTCGTATGGAACCCTATAATGTTCTTTTGGATATTGATGGCAAGGTTGAATTCATTCTAATGCAACCAGTAACACCAAGAGGAAGAAATAATATGATTGCCTGGTATGCAGTATTCCAGGACCCAGAACGCTATGGAGAAAAGATCGTCTATGTCTTCCCGAAAGGTGAGCTCATAAGCGGTCCAATTCAAATTGAAGCAAAGATCGATCAGGATGATATGCTCTCTCGATTGATCACCCTCTGGGGAAGTGAAGGATCAGGATCTCAAGTCCTGAGAGGAAATCTTCTGGTTTTGCCGATAGATGGTTCTTTAATATATATTGAGCCGATGTATCTATCAGCAGAACAAAATGCTATCCCAGAGTTAAAAGCAGTTGTTGTAGCTTACAACAATAAATTAGGAGTTGGAAGAACTGCTGGAGAAGCTTTGAGAAAAGCAATTCTCGGAGAGGGTACTTCTATTGAAGAACTAACAGGAGATAGAGAAGATGTTCCTGATTATAAAGATGTCTCAGGAGCAATGATAATAGGAGAAGAAGGAAAAGGATATACAATAATAATTCAAGATGGAAACGGTAACGAAATTGAAAGAATAGAATTGCCATAAATTAAGACAATTCACTGGAAGAAAGTGCTTAACAGCAATGTTAAGAAAACACTCTTTTCCGTTTTTTTTTCGTTTATTAATTGCCTTTACCTTGCCATAATATTCTTCGACCTTGTGGAGAAGTCATTCGCACAGAGTTCTCCATAAAGTCGAACAATATTTAATGACTGTTGATTTTCATCTAACTTTTATAAAAAGAGATAAAATTTTATAATTTTTTAAAAAAAATTGGCTTTTCTTAGTTATTCTTCAAACCCCCTAACCCCCTTGTCAGGGGGAACCGAGAGTAAATCAATAGCCATTATTTAGGCTTTGGTGTTTTTCAAAGACTGTTTTAAGATATTTTTATAAAATAAGTGTGATTTTTAGATTTTCTTATTGATATGCTATTATTTTCAGCAATTTTACAATCTCTTTGTCCATCGGCTATTATAGAAGGTAAATTTTCCTTGAAAACATTAAGTATTTTTATTTCAAAAACTGCTCTAGTTGAAATTATGAAAGATTTGGTATTTCTCATCAAATGATCAGAATCAAAGTTAGCGTTATTAGCAACTACGGAAAAAACATCGCTCATTAACATTGGACCTCCAGCATTGATATTATACCCAGTAGATCCAGTTTTAGTTGAGATAATAACTCCATCTCCACTAATTAAGGCTTTAAAAACCCTTTTCTCTATTGATACTTTCATTTCAAGGAAAACAGTTCTGCTTATCCCACCAATAGTAATTTCGTTTAAAGCATCAAAGCTTTTGATCTTTTTCCCACTACTTATAACATCAGCACAAACTCTGCTTCTTTTTTCAATAATATACTTCCCTTCAAGAATCTTTTTGATTTTATCATACGTCTCACCTACTTTAATATCACATAAAAATCCTTTATGTCCAAAATTAATTCCAACAAGCGGAATTTTATATTTCATAATTCTATCAGCAGTTCTCAAAACTGTACCATCTCCGCCAACAGTAACAATGAAATCCAATCCTTTGTCTAATGTTTTTTCATCTGGATTAATAAAGGCTTTATGCTTATTCTTCTTAAGCCATTTTGCGATTTTCAAAGATGGACCTTCTGTTTCTGGTTTTCTTTCTTTATTAAATATTATTCCTATTTTTTTCATTTCCTTCTATTTTAATGGATCAGTTACATTCTACATTTAATTTATATTTATGTCATCTTTTACACTTTAACTAATATTATTTGATCTTCTTATAATATTATTTAACCTTGCTCCGAAGATCACTCGCGCAAAGTTCTCCATAAAGTCGAACAATATTATGATACAACAAAATCATCTATTTTCATTTTCTTAAATCTTCTGTTATAATAGATTAAGTTTCAAAAACACAAATGCGAAGTAGGAACGAGGCAGTGCCTCGTCTCTACAAGGTTGTAGACATTGAAATTCCTATGCAATAAATTAATAAATATATAAATTAAAATAACTATGAATCTAATAGAACTATCTCAAAAAGAAGAAAGGTTAACTTCTGGACATAGACTTTGCGCAGGATGTGCTGAACCTATAAATATAAAATTCATTTTAGCAGCAATTGATGAACCAGTTGTTATAATCAATGCTACTAGCTGTCTTGAAGTTGCAACTACGATTTATCCTTACACAGCCTGGAAAGTACCTTGGATCCATAATGCTTTTGAAAATGCTTCCGCAACAGCCAGTGGAGTTATTGAATCATATAGAGTTCTGCTTCGAAAAAAACCGCAAGACAGACCAGATTGGGCAAAAGATCTTCCAGAAAATATTAAATTTCTAGTGATTGGCGGAGACGGTGGAACTTACGATATCGGACTTCAGAGCTTATCTGGCGCACTAGAAAGAGGGCACCAGTTCCTTTATGTCTGTTATGACAATGAAGCATATATGAACACAGGAAATCAAAGGTCAGGCGCCACTCCCAGAGGATCTCATACCACAACTTCTCCTGCCGGAAAAGTGCATCAAGGGAAAAGAGAATATAAAAAAGACTTAACAGCGATAATTGAAGGTCATCACATTAATTATGTTGCTCAAGGTTCAATTTCAAATTTTGCTGATCTAATTAGAAAAGCAAAAAGAGCAATGGAAGTTGACGGACCATCATTTATAAACCTCATTAGTCCTTGTCAAAGAAGTTGGGGATTTGATCCGTCACAAACAGTTCAGATTTGTGATTTAGCTGTTCAATCTAATTTTTGGCCACTTTATGAAGTTGACCATGGAAAATTTACTTTAAATTATGAACCAAAAGAAAGAAAAACAATGCTTGAGTGGTTTAAATCTCAAAAAAGATTTAAACATCTCCTTAAACCTGAAAACGAAGGACTTGTTCAGGAAATTCAAGAGCATATTGATAAAGAATTCACAAGAATTAAAAAAAGAGCAGAAGATTGTAAGGAATAATTTTTGCAAATATATTTTTTTATCATTTAAAATTTCCACTTCATCTAAAGTTTCCTCTTAGAAAGCTCAAGAGAGAAAATAGGCAAGACAACACTTTAAAGATTCTATCAGATATTTAGATGTTAAAATGTTAAAATGTTAAAATGTTAAAATGTTTAGTCTATTTTCAAGTCATTATTTGAGACACAATACAAGACATGAAATAACAGAGTTATATATTTCTATAGCTATCAAAAATTTTGCTTTTTCAATGATCGCAATTTTTGAACCGTTATATCTATATAATTTATATAATTCCATTTCAATAGTTTTTCTATATTACGCTGCTGTATACACATTATATTTTGTTCTTCTTCCGCTCGGAGGGAAAGCTGCCGCAAAATATGGATTTGAGCATTGTATTTTCTATAGTATTCCGTTTGCAATTTTGTATTTTTTATCTCTTTCACAAATCCCTAATTACAGCTGGATGATATTTGCTACGATTATGCTCGTTGTAATTCATAGAATTTTATTTTGGCCATCCTATCACACAGACTTCGCGCATTATAGCGCGTCAGGATTTAAGGGAAGAGAAATGAGCACAATGACCTTTATTTCTACTGTGGTCACAATAGTTGGACCAATAATTGGAGGACTAATTCTCACAAAATATGGATTTGAAACTCTTTTTATAGTTGTTTCAATAGCAAGTTTAATTTCCATTATTCCTCTTTTTGCAACTAAAGAAAAATTTGAACCTCATAGCTTTTCATGTAGAAAAGCTTTCATAAGAATACTAAAGCCTTATGGAAGATATAAAAAAAGAAATTTGATAGCATATTCTGCTTTTAGCGAAGAAACGGTCTTCTTAATTGCTTGGCCAATTTTTATATTTCTTATATTAAAAGAATTCTATTTAATTGGAATTTTAATGGGCATATCTGCACTACTTATTGCAATTATGAATCTCTATTTTGGAAAGCTATCTGATAAATATGATGCAGAAAAAAGAAAAAGGTTACTAGCATCAAGCACTTGGGTTTATTCTATTTTCTGTTTCCTGCGTCCTTTTGTAGGAAGCTGGTTCAGTATTTTGTTTGTTGACTTTTTTTCCAAAATATCAAAGATGGGAATAGTATATCCTATTTTTACTTTCATATACAGTGGTGGCGGAAGACGTAAAGATTTTCTGGAATATGTTATGTTTTTTGAATTATCTCTATCACTCGGTAGAATTATAATTATCTGGACCGTATTTTTCATATCCTTATATCTATCAGGACCTATTTTTTACTTCACAATATTTACATTATCCGGCCTATGGGCACTCCTATTCAGATCAGCGAAATTTGAATAGAAATTGACTAAGATTAAACAACAGTGTATAACTAAATTATTCTATCAGAACACAAAAGAATCTTGTTTGTCCTATAGATATTAGGTAATTCGTTGACAATTTATTGTCATTCTAAAGAATTCCATAGTCTAAAATTATTTAAATAAAAATAACAAATAACAATGCAAAATCAAGATCAACTAATCAAATATGCAATTTGGATATTTATATTTTCATTGATACTCAAGCCTTCGCTTCTTTTTTGGATCATCTTTGGAATAGTCTTTCTTCTCCCTATATTTCTTGCTATCAAAGAAGAGTCAAAGAAAAAGGGGATTAATCTCAATTTTTCAGGAATGAAAGATGGCAAACAATTTTTTTCTTCAAATGATTCAACACAATTTATTAATAAATTAAGTTCTACAATTATGGACAAAAAAGCAACAAGTACAGCTATAGTGATCATTATAGCTATTATAGTTTTAGCTAAATCTATTGTTATTATTCCAGCAGGAGAAACTGGTGTTTATCATCTTTTTGGAAAAGTGAAAGATACTGAAGTGAAATCTGGCTTTCATCTTGTTAATCCTCTCGCAAAAATTACAAAATTGAGCATCAGAACTGAACAATATACAATGAGCATCGCTAGAGAAGAAGGTCAAAAAATTGGCGATGATTCAATTGATGCTCTTACAAACGAAGGCCTCACAGTAAAGTTGGACATTACAGTTTTCTATCATCTTGTTGAAGACAGCGCCTCTAATGTTTTCAAGGAGCTTGGCACTGACTATCAAGAAAAGATCATCAGACCTGAGATTAGAAGCGCCATTCGAGAAGTTGTTGCTGGATATGATTCAAAATCAATTTATTCTGATAAAAGAGATGAGATCATCGCAACGATCAGACAAAAAATGACAGACAATATTGAGCCAAGAGGAATTGCGATTGAACAAGTTCTCCTTAGAAATGTGATCCTTCCAGCAAAACTTGATGCCAGTATTCAAGAAAAATTGCAAGCAGAACAAGAAAGCCAAAGATATGACTTTATTATTGAGAAAGAGAAAAAAGAAGCTGACAGAAAAAGAATTGAAGCAGAAGGACAAAGAGACGCGCAAAGAACAATTAATGAAAGTCTGACAAAAGAATATCTGAACTATCTCTATATAAGAGAATTAAAAGATAGAGAAGGAACGATATATATACCAACTGATACTGAAAACGGAATGCCAATGTTCAAAGGAATACGATAAAATAAAAGTAAAAACTGTTCCTAGCCAGGAACAGTTTTTTTATTCCCGCTCAGCCAAAGTCTCAGATAGGGACTCTGGCTAGTCAATATTGTTCGACTTTTTATGGAGAACTATGCGATGTTTACTTCTCCACAAGGTCGAAGAATATTGGAAAAAATACATAATACATAAAATCATACAAATCTCAATTTTAGACAAAATATTTAAATTTTGAACAAAGCTTGTCAAATGTTATAATAAAAACATAAATTATAAATTATTTTTTCTTTTATGCAAAAACGATGGTTAGTGAATAAAAAATATCCTGAGAAATTCGCAAAAAAGTTTCCAGAGTTCTCTTCAACTGTTCTACAACTTCTCTGGGACAGAAAAATCAATAACCAAACTCTTATTGATGAGTTTTTTGGTCATGATTATAAACAGAATATCCATGACCCATATCTAATGAAAGATATGAATAAAGCTGTGAAAAGAATTTTCAAAGCTCTTGAAAATGATGAAAAGATCACAGTTTATGGAGATTACGATGTTGACGGAGTTACTTCCTCGGTCGTTATGATACAAACATTAATTGAACTTAAATCTATTATAAGCCAAATTAATAGAGAAGATGCTAAAAAGTTCATAAGCATCTACATCCCAGACCGTGAGGTTGAAGGATATGGATTGAACAAAAAAGCAATAGAAAAGATCAAAAAAGAAAAAAATGATCTGATCATCACGGTTGATTGTGGAATTTCAAGTTTCAAAAACGTAGCACTCATTAATAAGCTAGGAATGCAGGTTATTATCACAGACCATCATCATGTTCCTGAAAAGATCCCAGAAGCACTGGCAATTATAAATTCCAGACAAAAAGACTGTCCCTATCCATTTAAGGAACTTGCTGGAGTTGGAATTGCTTTCAAACTTGCTCAAGCGCTTATTGAAAATTTGAAAAATTACGATTCTAAAAAGCTACAAACTACAAACTACAAGCTAAGTCCTGGTTTTGAAAAATGGCTTTTGGATTTTGTTGCGCTTGGAACTGTGGCTGACTGTGTTGATCTTGTTGGAGAGAACAGAACCTTACTGACTTATGGACTTATTGTTATTAATAAAACTCAAAGAATTGGAATTAAAAAGCTTATCCAGGCGATAGGAACAAAAACAAGAGTAAATGGAAACATCACTGAAACAAAATCAATTAACTCAACTTCAATTGGATTTATGCTAGCGCCACGGCTTAACGCAGCAGGAAGAATGGATCATGCCAACACCTCATTCGAACTTTTGATTTGTGAAAACAAAACTGAAGCAGAAGAACTTATCAGCAAATTAGAAAAAAACAATCAAAGTAGACAGAAGATCACAGAAGAAGCAATGAATGAAATTATAGATAGAATCTCCAAAAAGAAAAAATTGCCAAAGATCATCATTGAATCAGATCCAAATTGGAAGATTGGAATTGTCGGACTAGTAGCTGGAAAATTAGCTAATGAATATTCCAGACCATTTTTAGTTCTACAATCTCAAGAAGATTTGTTTGCTGGATCAGGAAGAAGTATTCCGGAATTTAATTTGATTGAAGCAATTGAAAAATGTAAAGATATGTTAATTAGTTTCGGAGGACATTCTCAAGCTGCAGGATTAAAATTCGAAAATAAAAATTTTAAAAAAGTAAAAAAAGAACTTGAAAGTATTGCTGAGAAAACGCTCAAAGATGAAGACCTGATCCCATCTATCAAAATTGACTGCCAGATCAAGCAAAATCATATTGACTGGAAACTATTCAATGAAATTGAAAAATTCGAACCCTTTGGACAAGGAAACCAAAAACCTGTTTTCATTATCAAAAAGCTTGAAGTACATGAAATTAGAATCGTGGGAAAAGATAACACTCATTTAAAATTATGTTTTAAGTCTTCGTCAAAAGATAGCATCAAATATTTTAAAGCTATTGGATTTCGTCTTGGAAAATTAGCCAAGGAAATGCCAGAGGACAAACCTGCTCTTCGCTGGGGAGATATTGTTGATGTTGTTTTTCAATTAGAAGTAAACGAGTGGAATGGGAATAGAGAACTGCAAATGAATGTATTAGATTTGAAGATTAGTGAGTAAGCTACGTTTGTAACACACCCCAACCCCTCTCAAGAGGGGTGTCCGCGAAGCGGACGGGATGTGTAAAAACAATAATATGCGCAAAATAATACCATATGATCCAAAACTAAAACAAATAGCAAAGAACTTAAGAAATAATAGTACTTTGTCAGAAGTATTATTATGGCAACATCTAAAAGGCAAAAAAATGAATGGATATGATTTTCACAGGCAAAAACCTATTGCCCGTTATATCGTTGACTTTTTTTGTAATGAACTAATGTTGGTAATTGAAATTGACGAGATAAGTCATGATGATAAAATAAATAAAGATATGAAAAGACAAAAACAAATAGAAAATTTTGGAATAAGTTTTTTGAGATTTAATGATATTGATGTGAAGAAAAATATGGAAGGGGTTGTTGTGGCAATTGGGGAATGGATTGATAGATACAGCTCTAACACACCCCAACCCCTCTCAAGAGGGGAATAATCTATCTTAATGCTTCGCCTGACCCCTCTGGAAAGGGGAATAATCTATTTTAATGCTTCGCCTGACCCCTCTGGAGAGAGGAATAATCTAATGACAAAATAAATAAATCAAATAAATTCCCCTCTTGAGAGGGGTTGGGGTGTGTTACAAACGTAGCTTACTCTCTAACTTTTTACTCTCTAACTTTATTAACTTTTAATCTAAATTTATGCTTTCAAAGGTAAATTCATGCGCGGTTATCGGGCTGGATTGTGAAGGAGTGGAAGTTGAATTGGATATAACGGCAGGACTGGGAAATATTACAGTTGTAGGACTTCCTGACACTGCTGTACAAGAATCAAAAGAAAGGGTTCGAGCAGCAATCAAAAACTCTGGCTTTTCCTATCCGACTACAAGAATTACGATTAACCTTGCTCCTGCTGATATTAAAAAAGCAGGACCTGCATATGATCTGCCAATCGCAATCAGTATTCTTTCAGCAACAGATCAAATTTCTGCCAATCTAAAAGACAGTCTTTTTGTGGGAGAACTCGCTCTTGATGGGAAGCTAAGACATACTAATGGAATTTTGCCAATTACAATTTTTGCCAGAGATAAAGGATATAAGAAATTATACATTCCAAAAACCAATGAATATGAAGCTAGTTTAGTAGAAGGAATTGATATAATTCCTGTGCATAGTTTGCTTGAACTTACTGATCATCTGGACGGTACAAATATTATTAAACCTGTTAAACCATATGATTTAGAAGATGTCACTGAAAAGAATGATTTTTCAATTGATTTTGCTCATATTAAAGGACAAGAACATATTAAAAGAGCTCTTGAGATCGCAGCTAGCGGGGGACACAATGTTTTAATGAGCGGACCTCCAGGAACTGGAAAAACTCTTTTAGCTCGCGCTATCCCTACTATCCTCCCCAAGATGACCAAAGAAGAAATTCTAGAGATCACAAAGATTTATAGTATTGCTGGACTTTTGCCAAGCGACAAACCTTTAATTCAAACTAGACCGTTTCGAACTCCACATCACAGCGCAAGCTCCGTTTCTTTGGTTGGCGGAGGATCATTCCCAAAACCAGGAGAAATAAGCCTAGCTCATAGAGGAGTTTTATTTCTAGATGAACTGCCAGAATTTCCTCGTAATATTCTAGAAAATTTACGCCAGCCTCTTGAAGATGGAATAGTAACGATCAGTAGAGCACAAGGAACACTTACATTTCCAGCAAAATTTTCTCTTATCGCCAGTATGAATCCTTGTCCCTGCGGTTATGCCAGCGACCCTGACCGTGATTGTGATTGCTCACCAACACAGATCATCAAATATCAAAAGAAGATTTCTGGACCATTGATTGACAGAATTGATCTGCATATTGAAGTTCCACGAATTAATTTTGAAAAATTGTCAAATAATGATCTTGCTGAAAATTCAGCTTCAATCCGCAAAAGAGTTGAAAAAGCAAGAAATATCCAATTAAAAAGATTTTCTAACAAAAAGATCATTTCAAATTCAGAAATGAATTCTCAACAAGTGAAAGAATTTTGCAAAATTGACGAACAATCTCTTGAAATTTTGAAAACTGCCGTTAGCCAATTTCAATTAAGCGCCAGGTCATACTATAAAATGCTCAAACTCGCCAGAACGATCGCTGATTTGGAAGGAATAGAAGATATAAAAAGCTCGCATATCGCTGAAGCGTTACAATATAGACCGAGAAGCAATTCATATTAATAAAAGTCCTGGCAAACTAATAAATTTCTATTTCAAAAATTTTCTGCCCAACCATAAATTACAAAATCCTTAATATTTTTCGACCTTGTGGAGAAATTATATGCGCAGAGTTCTCCATAAAGTCGAACAATATTATGGCAATTGAACAATATTTTAATCTTTTTATTTATAAAACAAAATTATGGAAAATGAAAAACAAATTTTAGAGATCTTAAAACAAAATCAGGAAATTTTAAAACAGACCCATAAGTCTGTTGAGAAAACAAGAAAATACATTCTTTATAATATGATCTTTACAATAGTAGTATTTGTTTTACCAATAATCGGACTTATCTTTGTTATTCCTGTATTTCTAAATTCATATATAGGATCGCTTGATGGACTGATGTTAGTTTATTACTATATCTAAAATATCGTTTGACTATCCTAAATATTGTTCGACTTTATGGAGAACTCTACAATGTTTACTTCTCCACAAGGTCGAAGAATATTGAGTGGAAAAATATTGAATAATATATTGAATAACCCTGTACAAAATAAAAAATTTATATTATAATAATATAAATTTAAACATACAATAGAAGATAGCTATTTTAACTAACTATACGTTCTTTTATTTGTTGAATTAATTCAAAATAGTAAAAAACTAAATGAAAAAGATTAATAAGAAATTACCAAAAAGTCCGATAAAAAATGATCTAACTAAAAATTTGTTAACCATAGTTCTTCTTTTCATTTTTATCTCCGCTCTTTTTTCCATGACAGATCTATCAGAAGAAAAACCAGTAGAAATCTCTATGAGCCAGCTTGTTCAGCAAGTTGATGAAGAAAAAGTTAAAGAGATCATAGTCAAAGATGATAAAGTTGAAATTACACTTAATGATGAGAACAATACAAAACAAACTGTATTAAAAGGAGGAATATCTTCTCTTGAAGATGAACTTATTAATGTCCACAAACTATCGCAAGAAAAAGTTTATAAAGCAAATGTAATTAATAAAGATAAGACTGGAACTGAAAAATTTCTTATTGCTTTTGGTCCCTCACTTTTATTGTTCTTACTTGTTGGAGTTCTTCTATGGATGATGCTTGGTCAGGCTCAAAAACAAAACGGACAAGCAATGTCATTCGGAAAATCAAAAGCAAAATTTCTCAAACCAGGAGAGAAAAAAACAACTTTTAAAGATGTTGCAGGAGTTAAGGAGGCAAAAGAGGAATTGCTTGAAATTGTTGATTTTTTGAAAAATCCAAAGAAATTTTTAAATCTTGGAGCAAGGATCCCAAGAGGTGTTTTACTTCTAGGTCCTCCAGGAACAGGAAAGACTCTTCTTGCTAAAGCTGTTGCCGGTGAAGCAAACGTACCATTTTTCAACATTTCAGGTTCTGAATTCGTAGAAATGTTTGTTGGAGTTGGAGCTTCAAGAGTTCGAGATCTTTTCAAAAATGCTCAAAAACACGCACCTAGCATTTTGTTCATTGATGAAATTGATGCTGTTGGAAGACATCGAGGAGCAGGTCTTGGCGGAGGACATGATGAAAGAGAACAAACTCTAAATCAAATTCTGGTTGAAATGGATGGATTTAATACTGAAACAAACGTAATTGTTATGGCAGCGACAAATAGGCCAGATGTTCTTGATCCAGCTTTGCTTCGTCCAGGAAGATTTGACAGAAGAATCATACTTGATCTTCCAGACATCAATGATCGAGAAGCGATCTTGAAAGTACACGCAAAGAACAAGCCAATAAACAAAAATGTTAATCTTCGAAAGATCGCTGAAAGAACTCCTGGCTTTTCTGGAGCAGAATTATTCAACCTTCTGAACGAAGCTGCAATTTTAACAGCCAGAGAAAACAAGAAGATCATTGATGAAAAAGAAATATTAGATTCAATTGAGAAAGTAATGATGGGACCTGAGAAAAAAAGTAATCTTCTCCTGAAAGATGAAAAAGAGATCACCGCCTATCATGAAGCAGGACATGCCCTGCTTGGACATATTCTGCCAAAAACAGATCCAGTCCACAAAGTTTCCATAGTTTCCAGAGGACGAGCTGCTGGATATACTCTTAATTTACCAGAAGAAGATCGGCATTTCCATTCAAAATTAGAATTTTTAGATAATCTGGTAATGCTTCTTGGCGGGTATACAGCAGAACAGTTAGTCTTTAACGATCTAACAACTGGAGCCAGTAACGATCTCAGCAGAGCAAGCAAAATAGCCAGAGAGCTTGTAACAAAATATGGAATGAGCGAAAAAATAGGACCTGTTGTTTTTGGTCAACATAACGAAACAGTATTCCTGGGCAAAGAAATCCATGAACAAAGAACTTATAGCGAAAAGGTGGCTGCCGATATTGATGCTGAAGTTGATAGAATAATCAAAGAAGCTTTAAAACGTTCAGTTGACCTGATTAAAGAGAACAGAGGTAAATTAAACAAAATCGCCAAAGAGCTTATTGAAAAAGAAACAATTGAAAAAGAAGAATTTGCAAAATTGATGGATAGTTAGCATTAAACAAGTCAATATTGTTCAACTTTATGGAAAACTATGCGATATTTACTTCGGAGCAAGGTCGAAGAATATTTATATCTTAATAACTATTTCCATTACTATGATTAGTACCATTTTTTTAATTTTATGTTTTTTGTTAAATAATAAAGTAAAGATATGAAAAAACTATTTAATAAAAATTTATTATTTTCGTTCTTTTCGATTCTAATTATATTTTTGATAGCAGAAACAGCCTATGGTCAATGCGGACCAGCTTTAGGCGTTCCTTGCAATCCTCTTGAAGGTACGGTTGGAGATATACCTGAAGCGATCACTGTCGTTATTAGATATTTATTATCCGTTATTGGAATTGTATCTTTAGCTTTCATAGTCATTTCTGGAATTAAATATATGATGTCTGCTGGAAATGAAGAAAAAATGAAATCAGCCAAAGAAGCTCTTTATTCTTCCGCCTTTGGTCTTGCACTAGCGCTTATGGCATATACGATCTTAGAGATAATAGTTGAAGTTTTAAATGCGTAAATAATTTCTGTCCTGTACAAAATCTTAGACTTTCTTTCTTCTCGCGTAAAATTTAGATTTTTACAAATACACAAAATAATATTTTAGAAACAAAAAAAAGTAGGATCAGGCTCGCAAGCTTGATCCTTTTGGTTGATTCCAATTAATTTTAATTTTGTTATTTTCAAACTCTCACTGTATACCCTGCAAGACTAGGATGATCTTTCATTTGTTGATCAGCTGGTAACGAATATAACAGTTGAAACATCAATAGATCTCCTATTGAACCAGCTATCATCGTTAGTCCAAACAAAACTACTGTTCCAGATCCTATGATCAGTCCGATACCCAATGGTATCAAACCAAGCACGATAAAAGGCATAATAAGCGATCTTTTGAAGCTTGAAACTTTTAATTCCGCATCGCAATGCACATATGGTGCGGGAACTATAGTCCACCACTTTATTCCAAAACTTATCTCTTCCTTTTTTGCCCCTTCCATTCTGAAGACTAAAGCATGAAGTGCTTCATGCAGAACAATTGCTATTATAAGAGATAGCAAAAAGTACAAAAGATATGAATGAGAATAAATATCATTCCTTATAACCTCTTCTCGTATTAGATATCTGAATGGAAAAACAATCACAAAAATTGCCACAATTGTCGAAACGACATACACTTTCCTCATCGGAATAATTAAGTTTGATTTTTCCATTTCTTCTCTCTCTTTTTTAGTTGCCAATTTCTCTCCTCCTTAAATATAATTATACTTACATATAATCATAAAAAATTAATTTTGTCAATCCAGCAAAAAGACATTATTAAAATATCCAAAAGTGTAGATTTAGATTTCAGGCTTCTGTTTTTTAAAAACTAATTGGGCTTGACAAATTTTAATTTTTGTTATATATTGTTTAGAACAAAGGAGGGAAATAAGTTATATGCTTATTGCAATTGTTCTTTTTAAAAAAACAAAAAATGTTGATTTATTTGCGGTTTTGTACTAATCTAACTGTAGATACTTTGGATGGATTTTTGTAATTATCTTTGAGATTATTCGATATATAAAGAAGTCTATTATTTTTGAAATATAATATTGTTCGACTTTATGGAGAACTATATGCGCATGACTTCGGAGCAAGGTCGAACAATATCATAAATGTAATTAAAGAAATCCACTCCAAAGTAATAAAGGAGGGATGTGTATAGTTTAGGAATAGAACAAACAAATAATACAACACAGGAGTGAAAGATAATGGCAAAGAAAACAGGAACGTTAGGACCAGTAGGAGAAGAAACTGGTAAAGGAAGTGTCTTCAACCAGATTTACGATTTGATTGGAGGAAAGTATCTCATCATAGCTATCGTTTTAGTAGTTGGAGTAACTGCTATTGGAATGGCAGGGTTGACAACCAGCAACGTAGAAGAACCAGTATTGAAATCAGATTTTACTCCGTTTTCGGAGACTGGCACAATAAGATTCCTCAACACACAATTAGGACATCCTGTATCGGAAATTCTATCTCCCGCTGAATTGGGACTAGGAGTTGAAAAAACAGATGTTGGTTATGTAATAACCAACAGTAACGAGAAATTTGTTTTTTTAACATTTGACACGCCAGATGAATCTGGTTCTGTCATAGTAGGACCAAACGAACAAATAACAACTCCTCATGACATTGCAATGGGAATGTCATTCCCTGATAAACGCGGAATTATAGGAACCCCAGAAAAATGGGGATTCATTTCCGTTGAGGATTACATCGATATAACGAAATTGATACGATAGTATCTCTTTCGTTTTTTTATTTATACACTCTAAAGAGTAAACTCCACAAATTTTAATTAGAATTCATTACTGAGCTAAAACTTGTGCCCAATTTATCTAACAAATTCAAAATAAACAAGCTTATTTCGTCTCTAAATCATTTACTTTACTTGCAATTAAAAACTCTGTATAATATAAATAGTTTTATAGTTAACACAAAATTATGAAAATACAAAAAGCAATTATTTTTTCAGTTGTTGTTGTTTTGTTGTTCACAACAATAAGCAACAACAGGATAGAAGCTGCTACAGATTATGGTAATTATATAAAAGTCAAATTAGATATTGGTGATTCAGAAGTTTTTGAAGTAAAACAAACCGCAGGAGTAGCCGGTACTTTTAAAGTATCAGATACTTCCTATACCCCAGGCGGAACAACATATGAATGCGCTCTATTCTTGACAGAAGAAGATGATCTTGCCTGCGATGATGAATATGTAACATGGGTAGTGAATCAAAATGTAATCGGCAGAGGAATTGATCTAAATGCTGATACCACACTTGGAAGAATACATTGTTGTGGTGGTGGCAATCCAGCTTGTGATAAACACTGGGCTTTTACTGATATATGCGGTGATAGATGTGACTGGACCGAAGGCGGAGGATCGGGAGCGGGAGATGTTTTCTCTCAAAATTATGGCGTTCTTTGGACTGATCTGTGTGCTGGAAATTGTACCTTGCTCATACCATCAGGAATACCAGGAGTAATAAGTTATGATTTCGCCAACGAAATTTTATGTGAGACTACATGGAAAAGATGTGACGATCCTCTTCCAACATGTTATACATATAACAGTCGTGAATACGCGTGTACTGGAGCAATTGGAGGTATGACCTGGGATAACTGTACTGCAGCTGGAAAGAATTGTGTAGGCGGAGCTTGCGTAGCAGTATCAGGTCTAGCTTTAACCGCATCAGCTAGTCCTACTGCCATAAATGTTGGAGCAACTTCAACAATTACCTTTATAGCTACTAAAAGTAGCGTTGGTGTTGCAGGAGCAACGGTGAGTGGGATTTCAGTTTCTGCAGGGGGAGGAACTGTTTCAGCTAACAGTTGCACTACCTTTTTGATGGGGGAATGTTCAGTTACTTATACTGCCCCAGCAGGATCTACTGTTGCCACTATCACTGCAACAAAAGCCACTAAAGTTGGAGAAACTGACAGTGGCTCAGCAAGCGCTATAGTAACAGTAGCTTCTGCTGATTGGGAGTGTAGCCCACTTGGTCCTGATTATGCAGATACTTGTACAGGCTTTCCTGTTACTGATATGGGTTCTTGTGCATCGTTAAATGGTGCTGGTCCTGGCTGTGCTGGCGTCTGGCAAAATTGCGGTTCTTTAGGCTGTGATGCCGGTTGCAATGGAGCTTGTGGAACTTGTGTTACTAAATATCAAGCTTGCAAATGCAGTTGTGGCGGAGCAGCAACATGTAATAATGATGGAGTAGCGAATAATGGAGAAACTGGAGTAGATTGTGGCGGAGGTGGATGCGATCCTTGTGCAGTTTGTTCTCCTAATGGATGTAATAATGATTGTCCTGCTAATTGTGACGGACATGATGATCCAGATTGCGCGGGAGCTTGTTTAGATCCGTCTTGTGGAACAGATATGGATTGTTGCACTAATACTCCTTGCATTGCTCCTCAAGTATGTAACACAACATCAGGAGTATGCGTTGACTGTTTAATTCATGCTGATTGCGCTGGAACTGATGTTTGCTCAAATAATGTTTGTATTCCTTGTACTGGAGAAGGAAATACTCCTGCTTCTTTTGATATTTCATTATGCTGTGCTGGTCTAGATTTATGGGACAAAGATGGTACTGGAACTCCTGTTTGTACATCTGCCTGTAATCCTACTATTGGTTTTTATTGTAATACTCTCCGAGGATCAGTTGACAATATTGCACAAGCAGGAGAACAACTGATTGGATATATTCTAGGAATTATAGGATCTGTGGCACTACTTTTAATAATAATAGCAGGAATTATGTATATGACTGCTGCAGGTGTTGAAGAAAAAATTGTATCTGCAAAGAAAATTCTTTCTGGAGCAGTTATCGGACTTGGAATTGCACTTCTCGCATTCAGTTTGCTTCAAGTTATTATGACAGTATTAAATATGTAAAATAATAAATTGCTAAATTGTTGCATTGCTAAATTGTTAAATATTTTAATTTTCAATAAAATTAATAATAATGAAAAAAATAAACAGAATATTTTTAGCTTTATTCACAGTTCTATTTATTAACCTATCACTAATTGGATTTTCACATAATGCTAATGCGGCTCTTGGTAATCCAACTTGCGCAGCAGGCGATGGATGCAGACCAACTTGTCTTGCTGAAGTTGGAGTTGAAGATGCTGATTGTTTACCTGGCTGCTCAGTATCCGGCTCTGCAGGATTGATTCCTTGTGGAAGAAGTTGCGATGATCCAGACACTGTTAACTGGCAAGAAGATTCTCCCTGTAATCTTTGTTTTATGATTCTAATGGGACAATTAATAATTGAACTTCTTCTTAAACTTGCTTCTGTTTTTGCCATATTAGCAATCGCTTTTGGTGGATTTCTTTATATGTTTGCCGTAGGAAACTCCGCTACTACCGATAAAGCAAAATTAATGATCAAATATGTTCTTATTGGTTTCTTAATAGTCTTTGCCTCTTGGGCAATAATCAACACCTTACTGACAATGTTTGGCTATATTGATCCAGTAGGTGGAGCATGGCATTCTGTAGATTGTTAGTTTATCTCTATATGATTGATATTTTGAAAGCCTCTTTTTGAGGCTTTTATTTTTTTAGCATATGTTATATAATTAAGATATGAAAATACATAATCATATATAAGATTATTCGACTTTATGAAAAACTGCGTGCACGTGACTTTCTTCTCCACAAGGTCGAAGAATATTGGTTGGTTAAAAGATATTAATATTGTTCGACTTTATGAAAGCTATATTATAATATTGTTCGACTTTATGGAGAACTCTACGCGATTGACTTCAGAACAAGTCCGAAAAAGATTATAAAAAATTAAAAAATTATATTCTCTAAAATGAGCAAATTTTATTTAACCAAAATATTCATATTTATTATCCTGTTTATTTTTTTGATTGGTTTTATTTTTTTTCCAAAAGAAAGAAGTGAACCGGAATTATCACAAAGTGAAATTGAAAGACAGCAATTAATCGAAAATGTAAGAGAGCAAGAAAAGCTTAATAAAGAAGAAAAGAAATTAACAGAGAAAGAACAAGTAAAGACATTTGCTGAGAATTTTACTAAAATTTACTATTCCTATGTTTTGGGCAGCTTTTCAAATATTGAGTCCCAATATTATTATATGACTGATGAAATGAAAGATAAGGAAGAAAATAAAGTTGAGAAAATGAAAAAAGAAATAGAATATCAGCCACAAAAATATTTTACTGTCAGAGCAAAATTAGCGAGTTCTACTTTTACGTTTTACGATAAAACAAAAGCAAGTCTTGAAATAGACTTAGATATTGATAATTTTGCTGGCGCGATGGCACAAAGAGATACATTAGTCTGGGTTGATGAAAATGGTAATTATTATGAAGGGGATGAAACAGAACTTATTACAAATACAACTGCTAAAAACATTAAAATAGATCTTGTTAAAATTGATGATCAGTGGAAAGTAGATAGAATTGAAGAGAAATAAATTTTATTGCCAATTAGCATTACTTCTCCATAAAGTCGAAGAATATTTATAATATTATATTATTGTATTCCGACATCGTACTCAAATATTGTTCGACCTTGTGGAGAACTATATTAAATTAACAAAACAAACTAATTTTATAAATATGAAAAAAACAAAATTACTGGGACTTTTAATAATTGTTTTAGGATTGTTCTTTGCGAAAAACCAAGAATTATTACATGCTTTTAGTCTTGTAACTGTCTGCCAAATGCCACTGACAACTTTCTCAGATGGCAATCCAACTTTTGATGTTTCCTTTCCTCCTGGAGGTGGAACGACTTGTCTTACAATTGCGGATTGTCCCAAGGTTTTACTTCCAGCTAATGGAACTGTTTATAGTGTAAAGGTTGATATGGAGCTTACTGACCCAACTTCAGAGATTGGAACGCCATATATCTGGATTCCAAATTCAGGCAGTAATACTTTAGTACAACTTAGAACCTCGGACGGAACTATGGTAAAATTATATCAAAATAGCATAGATGGATTTCCAGCTTCTGCTTTTAACAACCCTTCTAGAATTACTGTAATGCCAGGAGGAGATACTTATGTCGCTAATAGAGGAAATCAATATACAACTCGCTTAACACCAAATCCAGCACCTTCAGAAGAATATAGTTATGGAGGACAACTAGATATGGGGGCTGGAGAAACTCTTGTCAGAGCCGCTACTTTTGACAAAGATGGAAATATCTGGACAGGCACTTGCAATTCAGCATCAGGTCTTGACAAAATTAAAGTGTTTTGCGGTAATATTAGCTCTTGTGGCATCTTTCCTATTGGAACAGAATTAGCTTCTCTTTCAAATGGAATATGCAATTATGGAATGATTGGAGATGGTTATGGTTTTGTCTGGGGAGTAGGAAACAGTACATTAGTAAGTTATAGCTACGCTGCTGGAGTAATCACACAAGTAGACAGTCACGCTGTTGCAAATTCTTATGGTCTTGGAATTGACAATGACGCAAATATTTGGGTTGCAAGATGGAAAGTTAATGGTAGCGCTTTTAAAATTGTGAGAGATACAACAGGAAATGTTATTAGTAGTATAGATTATCCTTCTGGTGTAACTGGTGGAGGAAGGGGAATCGCTGGAGATAGGGACAATAATAATTGGTTGGTAATTGATGATGACACTGTAGCCTGGACGACAAATCCATCTCGAGTTATAAAATACAGCAGTGCTGGAACTGTTATCGGAAACTTCGTAACAGGAACAGGAGCTACTGGAGCAGCAATTGACTTTGATAACAATGTCTGGGTGGTAAATTATGGCGGAGATGGTCCGAATTTTATAGATCCTAATCTTCCAGATGCTACATGTTATAATCAAGCTAATGATGGTATGGTTTATAATGGGGGCACTGTAACAAAACTTCAATCAGATGGAACCGTAATTGCAACATATCCTACTTGTGGTAATAATCCCTATAACTATTCTGATATGACAGGACTGCGAACAGTACCTAAGTCTATAGTAATTGGTGGAGCAACTGTTCCTATTTCTGCTGGAGGAACTTTTGATATATGCACAGATGGAACTGGAACTTGTACTGACGGAACAAATTGCGTGACAATTACTACTTTTTTATCAACTTGCTCTCCAGACGCGTCTGGAGATTGTGAAGTTCCTCTTGAAATCTTTTCTATGCAAATTGGCGATTATACTTTGAAAAATTTGGAAATAATATATGGAAAACAAACACCCGTAACAACTGGTGGTATTATACCATGCGGAAGAGCTTGGGACGATCCAGCAACTGCATGGGATGATAGACAATCTTGTGATTTTTGTTATATAATGATGCTCTTAAATCAAATAACTAATTTTTTAATCAAAATTGCAGGAATAATAGCTGTTTTAGCAATAATTGTAACAGGATTCTTATTTATAACTTCCGCTGGAAACTCTGAAAGAAAAAATAACGCAAAAACCACACTTAAATGGGTCATACTTGGATTTTTAATAATATTCTTATCTTGGTTACTTATTGATTTTCTTTTAAGCGCATGGGGATATTTAGATCCACTTGGAGGAAAATGGGATGTTGTTTGTGATTGATCTAGTTGTTTTGAAATTATTAGTTGTTTCTAATAAATTGAGTTATACAAGTTACATCATTTCTGATGTTGTCCGAGTCTGGACAATTATGGTAGTCCATTGACAGAATTGTCCAGGTTAATGATATTGGGAGTATTTGAATAATAATATCGGCAAGATATTGAAATAAATTTAAAAAAACTAATTCCAAAATCAATAAACATCACCAAAACAAAATTTATATGGCAAAACAAAAAGCAAAAAAAAATAGCTATTTATATTGATAGCAGTAATTTGTATTATAAATTACGAGATTTAGAATTGCCAAATATTACTTACTTCCATTATGGTGATTTTGCGAAATGGTTGGCACATAGCAATAAAATTACGGCAAAGAGGTATTATGTTGGAGTGGTGCGAGCAAAAGAAAATAATAAAAAAGGGCAGAAACTTCAAAGAAACCAAGTAAGACTCTTTAATTGGACTCCTTACGAAAGTGAGGGTGAAGTTTCACAGGACTAATGAAATTCATTAGTCCCGTGATATTTCAACCTTGCTTTCGCAAGGACTCCGATTATTCATTCATCTTTACATCGCCCAAAGACGGCGATTATCATCTCATCAGATACTGATTTAGTTCCCGCTATTGAAAAAATAAAAAACTAATCTTAACTAATATGCAAATCTCAAAAACAAAACTATTCCTCCATCTTTTTATCTCAAGTTTCTTTTTGTTTGGGTTAACTGGGATAACTAATGCTGCTGATATTTGGGTAACAGTTCCCGTAACCGCTACAACAATAAATTCTGCGATTGTTTCGGCGCTACCGGGGGATTGTGTGATAATTCCTGATGGGACATACAGCGCAATAGGACAAATAAAAGTTCCTGCTAGTATTGACGGAACAGGCGTAAGTCCGATAACATTAAAATCCGCAACACCCGGAGGCGTAACCTTTACGGGTAATTGCGCATCTCCGCTTATATTCATTCAAGGAGATTGGTGGGTTATTAGAGATTTTAAATTTGTGGATGTTTCAGAGGTTGGAGATGCAAGTACATATGGAATAGCTCTGACAAATGTTAATAATACAAAAATAACAAATAATTATTTTCAGAGATTTGGCGATTTGGTAAATGTAGGCAGACAAAATTGGCCGATTTGGGTTGGTAAGAATGGTAATACGAACGGTATTAGAATTTATCACAATACATTTATTGATAACGAAGCGATGAATATTCATGTAAGCGCCAAACTTGGAGCAATTGGATTAAATACACAGATAGATCATAATTTTTTCAAAAATACTTTTGATGATAATTCCAATGCTATGATGATTGGTTCTGGCGACTCTATTATAAATGAGAGTATGGATCTTTATACTATTGTTGAATATAATATTTTTGAAAATATGTATGGTGATGAACCAATATCAAATAAGAGTTCAAGCAATAATTATCGTTATAATGTCTTTAAGGAATCAGGGGGTCAGAGTAACAGAGGTCTGGTTTTGCGTGGCGGTGATGATTGCACAGTAGACGGTAATTATTTCTTTGATGTTGAAAAAAATAGTATTAGAATACATGGAACAGGACATAAAATAATCAATAACTATTTTGAAAATCCCGCTCATAACGCAATTTTGTTAGCAGAGGGAGGGATAGCGTATGCAAATGTTTCTGATATTCTTATCGCCAACAATACAATAGTTAATGCTCCGCTTAGAGGAATTTATATTGGCTGGTGGCCAGGTGGAAATATAAAACCAAATAATTTAACATTCAAAAATAATATAATAAAATCATCAACAGGAGCATTAGTTAGAGACGAAGGTCATACAGGAACATTTATATGGGAAAACAATTTACACTATGCTACGGGCGGAGCTACTTATTGGCAAAACGCAGGAGGAGTTCCTGAACCGACAGGCATAGCCCATGCAGATCCAAATTTTACATTTGGATATGGCATCCAAAGACTGCAATCAACAAGCAATAACGCTATTCAAAAAGGAACTCCAGTCGTGGGTATAACAGACGATATAGACGGACATTTAAGAGATGCTACTAATCCAGATATTGGGTGTGATGAGTATTCTGGTTCTGCTCCGATAAGAAGACCGATAACAGAAAATGAGGTTGGAGTCAGTTGGCTTATGGCAACTTTGCCTACTTGCGATTACTACATCAAAAACGGCGGAAACGACACCACAGGCGATGGGTCAATAGGCAATCCTTGGGCAACGATTACAAAGGTAAACACACAAAACTTCGCAGACAATGATGTGATTTGTTTTGAAAGGGGCAGTACTTTTACCGATGCCACGCTTACTCTTAACAGCACATCTGCCGGACGAAGTGGAATTGTTGTTCAGGATTATGGGGTGGGGAGTAAACCATGGATTAATGGAAATTCAGTTCAGCCAATTCTTATTAATCATGCCTTGATTGATTTGACATTGAGAAATATAGATATAAGTGGTTCTGATACTGCTGGAAATAGATGTAAAATTAATTATGTAGATGGAATTGTAATAGACGGAATTGATTATGATGGACACAAGGGTTCATCATCCTACATAAGATCAAACGCCATGGCAGTATCTCGTGTTGATGGAGATATTGAAATTAAAAATTGTACATTGCAAAATGCAATAAAAGATACTTTTCTTAATTCAATAACTGCATGGGGATCAAATGACGCTCACGGAATTGTAATGTATTATGCGGGCGATGCAAATGTTAAATCTTCTGGCACGGTAAATATTCATAATAACACAATTTTTAATATATATGCGGATTGTATGCAACTAGCAGGAATGAATACAACTGTGAATGTACACGATAATACTTTGTATAATTTTGGCGAGAATGCGATTGATATGAAACATTCAAAATATATAGATTTTTATAGAAATGATGTATCGCATAATGATTTTGGTGTTGCTGGAGGTGGAGGAGGGAAAGGTTCTTCAATGGTTACATCTGGACTGTCTGCAAATTGGACAACATTTAAAGCTAGTAATAATATTGTGCGAGATAATTATTTTCACGATACAAAATTTATGGGTATTGCTACACCTGGAACTGACGCTATTATTAAAAATAATTATATAAAAGATTGCTTTCTTGGTTTATATATAACATCGTCAGGTGCGCAAGCGTATAATAATGTATTTAATTTGACCACAGATGCAACTACCGACCCTTTGTATTCTGGAAGTTATAATGGGACTCAGCTATCTGGAATACGTGTTTACCATGGATATGCAAGCAATAGTAAGATATATAACAACACATTATATCTCTCGTCGGGAGATTATCTGTATGGTATTGCTGTTCAAGCAAACACAAATTCGACAGGACATATAATTAAAAACAATATAATACGCATGGCAAATAATTCTGCTTCTGTTTATCCATTGTATATAGAAGACTACGACAATTCAGGAAATTTACCAACAGTCCAAAACAATCTATTATACGGCACGCATTCCAATAGAGTAAGAATTGAAGAAACACCAGGAAGTTGGAAAACATACAATTCCTCAGATCAAGCATTATGGATAGCCGCCGGTCACACAAATGCTCTTTTCACAGATCCTCTCTTTACTAACCCAGCCATAGGTGATTTAACCCTCCAAACAACCTCCCCAGCCATAGACACTGGCGCAGATCTCGGCGCTCCATATAACGAAGGACTAAATATATTATCTACTTGGCCAAACGGTGTTTTTACATTAGATCAAGGTAGTTACGGCACAGGATGGGAAATAGGAGCTTATGTTGATGCTAATGTTCCTATTCCTACCTGCGCTTCTCTCGGAGGCACCTGTTGCGCTCCACTCCAAATCTGTTCAGGAGGATCCGCAGTAACCTCATTATGTGGTAATGTCTGTTGTGTCGGAGGAACTTGTACAAATGTAGCTGCTACTAATACTTGTCAGAATCAAGGATATCAATGTTGCGCTTCTTGTCAATCAGGACCTCATTTTGAATATAACGGTAATTGTTCTGGGCAAGTATGTTGCGCAGTTTGTTCTTCACCTCCAACTCCACCACCTCCAACTTGCCAGAACCAAGGACATAAATGCTGTTTTTCTTGCCACACAGGACCTCATCCAATATATGATGGTGATTGTCTTGGCGGACGAATATGTTGTGATACTTGTCCTCCTCCCCCAAAAGTTAGTATGAAAAACTTTATCTCAGTATTAAATTTTTCTAATCTCGTTGAAAACTTCTTAATTTGGACATTATCTATTATTGGTTCTTTATCTCTTTTGATAATTGTTGTCGGAGGAGTGATGTATATGGGTTCCACTGGAGATGAACAAAGGATTATTACAGCCAAGAGAACTGTTATTTATGCTACAATAGGACTAGGACTAATTCTTAGCGCTTATGCTGTGATTATGGTGTTGGGAAAAGTGTTAAATTAATTAGATAAATAACATTTCTGATGTTGTTCGATTTTTGCTGATTAGCTTTGGGATATTTATG
>JAGLIM010000050.1 GCA_023142995.1 Minisyncoccota bacterium
AACAAATGAAAGGCAGAATGAGAGGGAAAGCATATAGAGGAAGTACAATTTCTTTCGGATCATTTGCTTTGAAATCTCTCAGTACTTCTTGGGTGTCTTCTCGTCAAATTGAAGCAGCTAGAAGAGCAATGACCAGATACGTTCAAAGAGGCGGTAAGATTTGGATTAGAATATTCCCAGATAAACCAATTACAAAAAAAGCAGCTGAAGTTCCTATGGGTAGTGGAAAAGGAAGTCTTGATCATTATGCAGCAGTTGTTAAGCCTGGAAAAATAATCTTTGAAATGGATGGTGTTGATGAAAAAGTTGCAAGAGAAGCAATGAGAAGAGCAAGTCATAAACTATCAGTTAAGACAAAGTTTATATCAAAAGAGAATTAGAATATAAAAGACCATTAATTTAAAATATGAAAATTATAGAATTAAAAGAACAATCAGAAAATCAACTACAGTTATTAATAAAAGAAAGCAAAGAAAAGCTTAACGAGTTTAGATTTTCTCTTACAAATAAACAATTAAAAGATTATAGTCAGATAAAGAAAACAAAAATAACTATTGCAAGAGCAAAATCTATTCTAAAAGAAAGAGAAATAAATTCAAAAATTACTGAAAAATAACATATAACTATATGGAAAAAAATATTAATAATAAAAAAACAGCGAAAAAGAAGATTGGTGTTGTTGTTAGTGATAAAATGGATAAGACTGTTGTTGTAAAAGTAGACAGTTTAAAAGTACATCCGATTTACAGAAAAAAATATAAGGTTAGTAAAAGATATAAAGCACATGATCAAGATAACAATTTGAAAATTGGTGATAAAGTTACTCTAGAAGAAACAAAACCGTTTAGTAAAGAAAAGAAATGGATAGCAAAAAAAGTTGAAAGTTTGTAAAGTTATAAAGTCAAAAAGTAGTGATTAAAAATAACAAGCTGTAAATTAAATATAAAACTATGATTCAACAAGGAAGCAAACTTATAGTTGCAGACAATTCAGGAGCAAAGCTAGTAAAATGCATTAAGGTTCTTGGTGGTACAAAAAAAAGATATGCTTATCTCGGAGATGTTATTGTGGCTTCTGTTAAAGTAGCTGAACCTAGAGGACAAGTTAAAAAAGGAGAAGTTATTAAAGTTGTAATTGTAAGACAAAAGAAAGATTTTAGAAGAAAAGATGGTTCATATATAAGATTTGATGATAATGCAGTTGTCGTTGTGGATAAAGATAAAGTTACTCCAAAAGGTACTCGTGTTTTTGGACCAATAGCAAGAGAGCTTAGAAATAAAGGATTTATGAAAATAGTTTCACTAGCTCCAGAAGTATTATAAATTATGATAAATATATATGAAAATTAAAAGTAATGACAAAGTGAAGATAATTGCCGGCAAAGACAATGGTAAAAGCGGAAAAGTTATTAAAGTAATATCTGATGATAATAGAATTATTGTTGAAGGCATTAATCTTGTCAAAAGACATATAAAGTCAAAAAAGCAGGGAGAGAAAGGACAAACAGTAACAGCATCTTCTCCGATCAATGCATCAAATGCAATTTTGATTTGCCCTAAATGTAATAAAGAAACCAGAATTGGCTATCTAGTATTAGATAATGGCGAAAAACATAGAGTTTGTAAAAAATGCAAACAAGATATTGCAATTCAAGTTAAAAAGTAATATAACTAAATAGAAGAATATATGTATAAAGCAAGATTAAAAGAAAAATATATAAAAGAAATTGTTCCAGAAATGATGAAAGAATTTGGATACAAAAGCGTTATGTCAGTTCCTAAACTTGATAAGATCGTAATAAACGTTGGCATTGGAAGGCTTGTTAGAGATAATAAGGATAATTTGAATAGAGTTATAAAAGAAATTGAAAACATCGTTGGTCAAAAACCGGTTGTTTCTAAAGCAAAAAAAGCAGTTTCAAACTTTAAAACAAGAATAGGAATGCCAGTTGGAGTAAAAGTTACTCTAAGAGGCGCAAAAATGTATGAATTTCTTGATAGAATGACTAATATAGCTCTACCTCAAGTTAGAGATTTTAGAGGTCTTAGCAAAAAATCATTTGACAAACATGGAAATTACAGCATAGGAATAAAAGAAAATATAATATTTCCAGAAATTAATAAAGATGATATAAAGATCATTTTTGGAATGGAAGCTAATATTACAACAACAGCAAAGACAGACGAAGAAGCATTTAAATTATTAAAAGGATTGGGACTCCCAATCACTGATATAGAAAATTAATTCAATTTTAATATATAATTATGGCAAGACTCGCATTAATAGTAAAAGCGCAAAAAAAACCAAAATATTCAACACGCATCGTCAGAAGATGTTGGAAATGTGGAAGAAAACATGGATACATGAGAAAGTTTGATATGTGCAGAATTTGCGTGAGAGAACTTGCAAGCAATGGTGAAATACCAGGTTTGAAAAAAAGCAGTTGGTAAATTAGTATTAAGTATATAGTATTAAGTATTAAGCACTTTGCTTTATTATCTTATTAACTATATATAGTCTCTAGATACTATATACTTAATATTAATTGTTTAATACTTAATACTAAATACTAAATATTATGACTGATCCAATAGCGGATATGCTAACAAGAATTAGAAACGCGCAAAGAGCCAATCATGCGCTATTACAAATGCCTTCTTCTAAATTTAAATTGGCTTTGGCAAAGATCCTTAAAAAAGAGGGTTATATTCAAGATGTCATTCAACATAAAAAAGGTATAAAAATAACAATTGAAATTGTTTTAAAGAAAGATAAGGATCAATATGCAATTAAAGGAATTAAAAGAATTAGTAAACCAGGACAAAGAAGATATCTAGGTAAAAATGATGTTAAAGAAGTGTTAAGTGGTTATGGAATTTCTGTAATTTCAACATCTAAAGGAGTAATGACAAATGTTCAGGCCAAAAAAGAAGGACTTGGCGGTGAAATTGTTCTAGAAGTTTGGTAAAATGTTAAAATGTTAAAATGATATTTTTATGAGTAAAATAGGAAAAAAACCAATTGAAATACCATCTGGAGTTGATGTGACTAATGATGATAAAAATAATATCGTAGTCAAAGGATCTAAAGGGGAACTATCTAATAGTTTTGATCATAGGATAAATATAGAAATTAAAGATGGAAATGTTATACTAACCGTTGAGAAAGAAACGAAAAAGATCAGTGAGCTATGGGGCCTTTCTAGAGCTTTAATTTCAAATATGATTGAAGGTGTATCAAATGGATATGAAAAGAAACTGGAATTACAAGGTGTTGGATATAAAGTGATACAAAAAGGTAAAGATATAGAGTTATCTTTAGGTTTTTCTCACCCTGTATTTTTTCAAGTGCCTGATGGAATTGAATTTGCTGTTGAAAAAAATATAATCACTATATCTGGTATAGATAAACAATCAGTCGGACAGATTTCAGCAGAGATTAGAAGCAAGAAGAAACCAGAACCATATAAAGGAAAAGGAATTAGATATGTAGGAGAACAAGTTAGAAGAAAAGTTGGTAAAAAGGTTGCTGGATCTGAAGCATAGTTAAATTTAAATTATATAATAGCGGTATATGAAAAATAAGGAATTAATAAAAAAGAAAATAAGAGCACGAATCCATAATAAAGTACGCTCAAAGATATCTGGAACATCAGACGTTCCTCGTTTAAGTGTGTTCAGAAGCAATAAATGTATGTTTGTTCAAATTATTAACGATGAAACTGGAACTACTTTAGTTAGTGTTAGTAACAAAGAGATCAAGAAAGACATTAATAAAATTGATGCTGGGAAACAAATGGGAGAATTAATCGCAAAAAAAGCTCAAGAGAAAAAGATTAGTAAGGTTGTATTTGATAGAGGAAGATATAAATACCATGGCAGAGTAGAAGCTGTCGCTCAAACAGCAAGAGAAGGTGGATTAATATTTTAATTATTTACACCCTTAGTATATTTAAATTATAATTTTTTTAAATTATCATGGATAAAAAAGAAGATTTTAGTGGAAAAAATACATTTAAGAAAAAACCATTTAAAGGAAAGAAGAGAGAGAAACCTGAATTTGATCAGAAAGTTATTGATATTGCGCGTGTTACTCGTGTTGTAAAAGGAGGAAAGAGATTCAGTTTCAGAACTGTTGTAGTTATTGGTGATAGAAAAGGAAAAGTAGGAGTAGGAGTATCAAAGGGACCAGATATGAAAGCTTCAACAGAAAAATCTTACGCAAATGCAAAGAAAAATATGATAAAATTAAGCTTTACAGGAAATACAATACCTTATAGAGTTGATCAAAAGCTTGGAAGCTCAAAAATACTACTAAAACCTGCTGCAAAAGGTAACGGAATCGTTGCTGGTGGAGCTGTAAGAACAGTAGTCAGTCTAGCTGGTATAAGCGATATATCTGGAAAAATGCTTGGCGCAAAAAGCAAATTAAACAATGCTAGAGCAACTATTGAGGCTTTAAAACAATTTTCAGTTAAAAAGATAAGGGAAAATATAGTAAAAAGTGAAAAAAAATCTGCAACAAAACTTGCACCAAAAGAAGAGAATATTGATGAAAAAAAAATAGTAAAAGATAATACTAATAAAAAAGAAACGATGAAAAGTACTACTGAAAAAGTTGATAAAAAGAAAACTGTCAAAAAAACACAAAATAAGAAATAAATCATTCTAATTATTCATTATATCTAGTAATTAATTTTATGCAGTTACATCAATTAAAACCAAGCAAGAAAAAAGCTAAAAAACGTGTTGGTAGAGGAGGTGTTCATGGCACTACTGCTACTCGTGGAACAAAAGGGCAAAAAGCAAGATCCGGTAGCGGAAAAGGAAGAACGTTTGAAGGAACTAAAACTCCATTATGGCGAAGAACTCCAAAATTGAGAGGATTTAAAAGTATATATGCGAAAAATAATATTGTAAATATTTCAACTTTAGAAAAAAACTTCAAAGATGGAGATACTATAAGTGCTAAGATTTTATTAGAAAAAGGTTTGATAACTAAGTTAAAACCGAGAGTCAAGATTCTTGGAAATGGAGAATTGAAGAAGAAGTTTATTATTGATGGATGTATAGTGTCCAAAAGTGCCGAAGAAAAGATTAAGAAAGCTAGTGGAGAAATTAAAGTAAATTACTAAATTGTCATATCGCTAAATTGTTATCTGTAGCATAACAATTCTGTAATTATATATAACAATTTAGCCATTTAACAATATAACAATTTAATTCTATGTTCAAAAAACTAATACGTGTCTTCAAAGACAGAGAACTAAGAAATAAAATATTTTATGTCGCTGTGATGCTTATAATATTCAGAATTGCAGCTCATATTCCGATTCCGATTGTAGACTCACAAAGATTAAATGATTTTTTTAATAGTAATCAATTACTTGGACTATTAAGTGCTTTTACTGGCGGAGGTATGGAAAACTTTTCTCTTGTTATGCTTGGTATTGGTCCATATATTACAGCTTCGATCATTATGCAACTTCTAACAATGATATTTCCTCAAGTAAAAGAATTGTATCAAGAATCTGGAGAAGCTGGTAGACAAAAGTTTAATCAATATACAAGATATGCGACAGTTCCTTTGGCAATGCTTCAAGGATTTGCAATGATAACTTTATTAAAAAGTCAGGGTATAATTAGTAATATTGATAAATTCGATCTAATTGTAGCAGTATCCTTGATCACTGCTGGTACTATATTTCTAATGTGGATTGGAGAATTAATATCTGAAAAGAAAATTGGTAATGGAATTTCTTTGATAATTTTTGCTGGAATTGTTTCTGGACTACCAAGAACAACTCAACAGGTTTTAACTGAAATTGATGTCTCTCCAGATAAGATACCTTCTATTGTCGCACTGCTTGTTTTGGCTGTCATAGTCATCTTAGGTGTTGTTTTTATCACAGAAGCACAAAGAAATATACCAGTTTCATATGCCAGAAGAGTAAGAGGAAGCAAAACTTATGGAGGAGTATCAACATTTTTACCATTAAAAGTTAATTCAGCAGGAATGATTCCTTTGATCTTTGCAATGTCTATGATGCTTTTTCCAGGAATTATCGCATCGTTTTTTGTTGCAAGTTCAAATGAATTTGTAAAGAATGCCGCAGTATTTATCAGTAATGCACTACAACCTGGAAATTTAATTTATGGTGTATTGTACTTTATCTTAGTCTTTCTGTTCACATATTTTTATACTTCTATCGTTTTTGATCCAAATAATGTCGCAGATAATCTTCAAAAACATGGCGGTTTTGTTCCCGGAATAAGACCTGGTAAAAATACTGCAGAATTTTTAGGAAGAGTTCTTGGACGTATAACTTTCCTTGGAGCATTCTTTCTTGGATTAATAGCAGTTCTTCCTTTTATAGGACAAGCAATAACTAATGTTTCAAATATGGCCATAGGTGGCGCTTCTGTTTTGATCGTTGTTGGTGTTGTCCTTGAATCAATACGTCAGATTGACTCACAACTTACAATGCGTGATTATGATGAATTATAATGTTGGTTATTAGTAACTTAGGTCATTAGCAATAAGACAAGTTATTAGTCACAAGTCATTAGAATAAACCAAAGACCTAAAACTTATAACCAGTCTTACTGCTAACGACTTTGTTACTTATGACTAAGTATCAAGACAGCCTGAATTTAATTCGGGCTATTGTTTTAAAGTAAGTATAAAACATATGAAAAAGATTCAACAAGTTTCAATTAAAGGTCTTTTATACAAGGAAGATAAAATCTTGTTTTTAAGAACTACAGAAGCAAAAAAATGGGAACTTCCAGGCGGTAGAATGGATTTTGGAGAAAACGTAGAACAAACATTCAAAAGAGAAATAAAAGAAGAGCTTGGATTTGAAAATGTAAAAATAGGGAACTTGCTTAATACATGGTCTTTTACTTCTGTTAGAGAAAAGATTAATTATCATTTCATTGTTTTTGATTTTGAAATTTATACAAAAGAGAGTAAAATAAGGTTAAGTGATGAACATATTGAATATAAATGGGTAGGAATTGATGATTTTGAAAAAATGGATATGAGAGATGGACATAAAGAAACTTTAAGAAAATATTTCAGAAGATAACATTTCATAAAAAATCTATAAATAATTATCAAGAAACTTCATTATATAAAAATGTATTTAAAAGTTTAATTTATTATGATACAAAATAAAGAACCAATAAATATTTTATTTTTCGGACCTTCTGGTTCAGGGAAAGGTACACAAGCTGAAATGCTTGCAAAAAAGTATGATCTAAAACGCTTACAAAGTGGTGCTATACTTCGAAAGTGGGCAAAAGAGAAAACTGACTTTGGAAGAAAAGTACAGACAGCTATGAATAATGGTTTTGTACCATCGGAATGGATTTTTCAAATGACAAAAGAAGAGTTTAGTAAAGTTGATGAAAATCAAGGTCTTATGCTTGAAAACTTTTCTAGAATGCTACCAGAAATAAAAAATTTGTATAATGTATTATCTGGATTAAATAGGAAACTTGATTACATTTTTTTAATAAATATAAACGACAAAGAAGCGATTCAAAGAATGATAAAAAGAGGAACCTGCCAGCAGTGTGAGAAAGTTGTCGTGCTTGATAATGATATTGAAAAATTAATATGCCCCGACTGCGGTGGAACGATCAAGAGAAGAGAAGATGAGAATATTAAAAGCATAAAGAAAAGGTTAAGTGACTATCACAATAAGACAGCAGAAGTTTTGGATTATATAAGAAAAAACGACAAACTTATTGAGATAAATGGTGAGCAATCAATTGAAAATGTTTTTCAGGATATAATTAATTACATTAATAATTAATAAAAAGCAAATGAAAAATATAAACATTATTATTATGGGACCACAAGGTTCTGGAAAGGGGACTCAAGCAAGAATGCTGGCAAAAGAATTTGATCTACAGATTTTTGAAACAGGAAGCGTGTTGAGAGAAATAGCAAGTAAGGATACCGAAATTGGAAGAAAAATAAATGAGATTATGAATGTAAAGGGCAATATTGTTCCGTGGGACTTTATGAAAGAAAAGATACTTGGACAAAAATTAAGTGAGCTTGACGATAATAAGGGGATAATTTTTGACGGAACACCACGCATCATGGAAGAAGCTGAATTTTGGAATGAAAAACTTAAAAAAGTTGGCAGAAAAATTGACTATGTTTTTTATGTAGATATTTCAGAAGAAGAATCTGTTAAAAGGCTTTCTGTTAGAAAACTATGTAAAGAAAATGGACATCCTTTGATTGTCGGAAAAGATCTGAAAGAAGAAGATACGAAATGTCCAATTTGTAAAAGCGAAGTATATAGAAGAGAAGATGACACGCCAGAGAAAATTATGAATCGTCTTAAGTGGAGTAAAAAGCTTTTAAGCCCAGTCATTGAATATTATGAGAACAAAAATATGTTAACAAAAATAAACGGAAAACAAGGTGTGAAAAAAGTCTTTGACGAAATTATGGATTACATAAAATAAATAATATAACAGCATATGTATAACAAAAAAGTAAAAGACAGAAACCACAGAAATAAAATAATAAAATTAATTCAATCAGTCAATTGCTATGACAAAATAGAGAAAGAACATATTACAGATACTATTAAATGGATCAATAGCGATACTGAAATTTTTAGGATTAAAAAACCCGCTACACCGATCAAACATCTTGTTTGCTTTACTGTTCTTTATGATGTTGAAAAACAAAAGATATTACTTCTTGAGCATAAAACATCTGGATTAATCCTTCCAAGTGGTGGTCATATAGAAAAGGAAGAAATGCCCTATGAAACAGTTCAACGCGAACTTCAGGAAGAATTAGGGATTAATGGAGAATATATTTTTAAAAATTGGAAAATACCATTTTTTGTAACTCAGATTGAAACTGTAGGAAAAACTAGTGGACATATTGATGTTGATCTGTGGTATTTATTAAAAGGCAATTCAGAAAAACCTATTAAAACAGATACTCAAGATTTCCAAAGAGAATTTGGAAAATTTAATTGGTATACTTTAGATGAAATATTGAAAATACCATTGAACACACTTGATCTAAATATGCATAGATTTGTTAAAAAACTAAAAAAAGTTTTATATAAAAAATGAATAAAATTATTTTTAAAATCAGAAAGCAATTAGAAAATGCCAAAAGAGATGAAAATTAAATTAATGAAAAAAATATGACCAGACAAAAAATAAACTTAAAATCAAAAGCAGAGATCCAAAAGATGAGAGAAAGTGGAAAGATTTTGGCATATATATTAAATTTGCTTTCAGCAAAGATTGTTCCTGGTGTTTCTGGAGATGAAATTGAAGAAATTGCTAAAAAAGAGATTAAAAAACATAACTCAATACCCTCTTTTCTAAATTATAAAATTTATAAAGAAGGTATTCCTTTCCCATCTTGCGTTTGCTTTTCTGTAAATGATGAAATTGTTCATGGATTTCCATACGGAAAAATAATAAAAGAAGGGGATATCGTTGGAATTGATCTAGGTGTTAAATTTGAAGGTTTTCATTCAGATAGCGCAGTTACTATTGGTGCTGGGAAAATTGATGAAAAAGCAAGAAAACTTATTGAAGTTACAAAAAATTCATTATATAAAGGTATAGAGCAAGTTAAATCAGGAAATAGATCTGGAGACATTGGTTTTGCAATTCAGAATTATGTTGAAGAAAATGGATTATCAATAGTCCGCGACCTAGTTGGTCATGGTGTTGGAAGATCAGTCCATGAAGCCCCAGAAGTTCCAAATTATGGAAACAAGGGAGAAGGATTTAAATTATGCGAAGGAATGACCTTTGCCATTGAACCTATGGTAAATGAAAAAAGTTATAATATCAGTTGTGATAATGACCAATGGACAATCAGAACAGTAGATGGAAAATTATCAGCTCATTTTGAACATACTGTAGCAGTAGTAAAGGATGGATGTAAAATATTAACAAAGTTATAAATTGGGTTTTATGAAGATAATTAAACCAAAAAAGCTGAACAAAGGAGATGTTGTAATGATCGTTTCTCCGTCTAACGGAATACCAAAAAAGTTTATGGGTCAATTTAATAGTGGTATAAAATTTTTAGAAAATTTAGGTTTAAAAGTAAAAATCAGCAAAAACGCTTTAGGTAAATATTTTTATTCTTCAGGAACAATAAAAGAAAGATTAGAAGACATTCATAAAGCATTTGCTGATAAAGATGTAAAAGCAATAATAATGTCGACTGGAGGGAAAACTGCCAACAATCTTCTAGATGGACTGGATTTTGATTTAATCAAAAAGAATCCAAAAATATTCTCTGGAATTAGTGATGGCACAACTTTGCTTAATCCAATATTTTCTAAAACTGGACTTGTAACCTATCATGGTCCAGATCTGGTCTTTGGCTTTGGATTGCCAATGTCATCAATGATCAAAAAAAATTTAATTGAAACTTGGTTTGAAGGAAGTATTAAAAAATTAGATCCCAATCTTAACTGGAAAGGACTAGATGAACTGAATAAAAATATTGAGTATAAATTCTGGCAATGCGTACGAAAGGGAAAAGCAAGTGGCAAACTTATTGGCGGTAATACCAGTTGTCTTGTAACTCTTGACGGTACTAACTATAGACCAAATTATAAAGATTCAATATTATTTCTTGAAGCGTTTTTGCCTGACATCAATGAATTAGATCGAGTATTCACACATTTTCGTCAAACAAATATTTTTGACGAAATTAATGGTTTGATCTTAGGTCACTTCTACGGCTCGCATTTAGCAGATAAAAAACAAGACAGAGAAGTCCGAGATCTAATTTTAGAGATAACAAAAGATTACTCTTTTCCAATTTTGGAGATTGGAGAAATTGGACACAATGTTGAAAATTATATTATGCCCATAGGATGTAATATTACTATTAATGCTACCAAAAAGACTATTTTAATAAATGAAAATACGGTTATATAACAATATGAAAATACTAGGTATTGACTATGGAGATAGAAAAATTGGACTAGCTCTTTCTGATAAAGATCGGAAACTAGCAAGCCGTTTTTTAACGCTTGAAAATAGATCCATGAAAAATACCATTAGAGATATAAAAGAAATAATTGTAAAAGAAGAAATTGAAGAGATTATAATTGGAATTCCTATAGGACTAAAGACTGAAAGCGAACAAACTCAAAAAACAAGAATATTCATTGATGATCTATTGAAAAAAATTAATATTACAGTAGAAACAATGAACGAAGTGTTCACATCAAAAATGGCAGAAGAAAACCTTTTGAATTCTGGTGTAAAAAGAGAAAATTTCAGAGAAGTAATAGATCAGGAAGCAGCCAGAATTATCCTACAAGATCATTTAGATTCAAAAAATAAGCAATAATTAACTCAAATTAAAAAACAACGGAAAATGTTACTTTCTAAGTTAAAAAAAGAAACTAAATATATTTTGTCTGTATTCTTTATCTGGAGAGTATCTCTTTTTTTAATTGCCTGGATCTCAGTATTTTTTGTTCCTAAAAATAAAGAATATCTAACATCATGGCTTTTTGATGTTGAAAAATATAATTTGATAAATATTTGGTTTAGATGGGATTCCGCACATTATAACTCTATTGCAATAAACGGCTATCAATGGATCAATAGTGCAGTATTTTTCCCCTTATATCCACTGCTAATGAGAATTACTAGCTATTTTATTCCATTTAATAATTCTACTATAATCGCAGGATTTCTCATCTCAAATCTTTCTCTTTTAATCGCTCTTTTCTATTTTTATAAACTTATAAAATTAGATTATAGCGATAAAATTTCACAAAGAGCTATATTATACCTTTTGATCTTTCCAATGAGTATCTTTTTTGCAAGTATTTATACAGAGTCTTTGTTTTTAATGCTCTCTGTGGCTTCATTCTATTATGCAAGAAAAAAGAATTATAAAGCATCTTCACTATTTATATTCTTTGCATGCCTGACAAGACTTGCTGGAATATTTTTATTTGTTTCAATTTTATTTGAATATTTATATCAAAATAATTTCAAACTTAAATTCTTAAAAAGCAAAGATTCTATTTTTATATATCTATCCTCTTTGGGACTGATCGCTTATATGTTTTTCTTATATATGAAATTCCAAGATCCATTTCTTTTTATAAGCCTTCAAAGCGAGTGGAATAGAGACTTTTATCCTATTTGGAAAATATTATTTGATAGTATAAAATATATTCTTATAAATATTGATAAATTTTTTACTTTAGAATACTTTAACAATTTAGTTAAATTGTCATATCTTTTTCTTTTCTCTGTAATTAACGTTCTTGTATGGAAGAAAATGAGAAAGTCATATGCTTTATATATGTTTATTTCAATTATTGTCCCTCTTCTATCAGGAAGCACGGCCAGTATTAATCGATATACTCTGGTCCTTTTTCCAGCTTTTATTATTTTTGCAATAGTTGGCAAGAATAAGTTATACCATAGAATAATAAGTGTAATCTTTGGAATATTTCTAGCATATCATACAATTATGTTCGTTAATCTATATTGGGTGGGATAATTATAAAATCGAAATGAAAAATAATTTTATCAAAATAATAGCATTCTTTTTTACAGTGTTATTTTTATTTTTTTATAAACCAATTATATATGGATTAAGTCTGGTCCCAGCTAGCATATTATATGATATGGACCATATCTATAGAGGATTTAATGATAAAGTTGATATACTGCCCAAAAACAGTTTACTTACAGATTTAGTTTATCAAATGTATCCATGGTATCAGTATACGATTGACAGCATTAACAACTTTTCTATCCCGCTTTGGAACCCATATAGTTTAACAGGATTACCGTTTCTCGCAAATAGCCAATCTTCAATCTTTGAGATAACAAAATTATTATCATACCCTTTAGCAATTTCTGCAAATGGTTTTATGCTTTTTTCAGGATTTATTACTCTTTTTTTAGCAGGGTTTTTTACATATCTTTATTGTAAAAATTTAAAAATCGGAGAACTAGGAAGTTTGATTAGCGGTCTGACTTTTATGTTTTCAGGACCAATTATTGTCTGGCTTGGATATCCTCTTGTAAGTACATTTATTTGGCTCCCATTATTGCTTCTTGCAATTGATAAGATCTTCCAAGATAAAAGTTATCTATGGGTTGTTATATTATCTTTTGCAATTGCATTTCAATTTTTCGGTGGAAACCCAGAAATTTCATGGTTCGTATTGTTTTTCTCTGCTATTTACACCTTATTTAATATTTTTCATTGCTTAATAGATAAGATCAGAAAGAAAGAAATATTTCAAAGATCTATATTAATAGTAACCTCATTAGCATTAGGACTAATGATCGCGTCTGTACAGCTAATTCCAACTACAAAGTTTTTAGTTCAAAGCAACGAAATGGAGAAAGGAAGAACTGGACTTGCAAACAATAATTTTTTTGAAATAATAGGAGAACAATGGAATGAATGGAATAATCTTTCAAATATCAAAAATTCTACAGAAAATGTGATCCTAATCATTTATCCAGACTTTTTTGGAAATCCTGCAACAAAAAGTTATTGGGGAAATGGAAACTATAATGAATCTGCTGTATACATTGGGATCATTCCCTTAATATTTGCTCTTATTTCAATTATTAGTGTATTTAAAAAGAATCAGAAGAGAAAAAACAAACATAATATATTATTTTTCTCTACAATAGGACTATCTTGCTTTCTAGTTTTTATTTCTTTTCCAATTTTTAGACTAGTAGCATATCTACCTATTTTTAATATTTCAATTATAGGACGCTTGAGATTTATTTTTGTCTTTGCTTTGGCAGTCTTAGCAGGATTTGGAGTCAGTTATTTTGTAAATAAAAAATGGAATTTTGTAAATAAAATAAAAACTTTTAATACCATTTATATATCAATTATATTATTTATAATTATTTTTGCGTATCTATATTTAAAATATGCATCCATTGGGATATCATTTGAAATGGCAAAGAATAAAATAATATTTTTAATTATACTGTCTATTCTTTCAAATATTATAATTTCAACAATTCTACTCTACAAATCAAAGTCACTTAAAAATAATCTTGCAAAGATCGCTCTGATCATATTAATTATTTTTGAATTATTCTCTTATGGTCAAAAATATCATCCTTCAATCGAAAAAGAATTTATATATCCCGTTACTCCGGCTATTGAATATTTGAACAACAATATTGAAAATTTTAGGTTTACAAGTTATAAAATAACTGTTAATAAATTTATAACTTCTATCTCACCGAATTCAAGCATAGTTTGGAAGCTACAAGACCTGAGAGGTTACGAAATTATCAAACCTTATAGATACGAAGAGTTTGAAAAACATTTTGGATCATATACATATAACTTTTTCTCTCATAAAGTTTTTGATCTAATGGGCGTAAAATATTTTGTTCAAGGCGTAACTGACAGAGAAAATGAGATTTTAGATAAAGACGAAGATATAGAATTAGTTTACCAAGATGATTTAATAAATATATATGAAAATAGAAAGGTTATGCCAAGAGCATTTGTTGTTTTTGATGTTAAATTAGTTGAAGATAATACTAATGCTATCGAAAGTTTTCTTGACGATTCTTTTGATCCAAGATTTCAAGCACTTGTAGAAAGCAAGCCTGAAAAAAAGTTAAAATTTAAAAACCAAAATAATTTTGAATTTGAACAAGCAGAGATTATCTCCTATTTACCTTGCGAAATAAAAATTAAAGTCAATAATAAAAGAGATGGAATCTTAGTTCTAACCGATTCTTTCTATAATGGATGGAAAGCTTATATTAACGGTGAGGAGGTCGAGATTTATCCAACGGATGTCACATTTAGGGGAATTTATGCACCAGAAGGCGAATACGAAGTTTTATTTCTATATAAACCAGATAGCTTTAAATATTCTATTTATATCACTGTAGCAGGATTAATGGCTTGTTTTCTTTTATTGATCATTTACCGGAGAAAAACTAGATTTTCAAAAAGTGGATAAAAATAATGATTTGTCGTATAATAAAGATATATAGAATATATATGACTTAAGAACAGTCCTTTAGATAATTTAGCAAAGTTAAACTATCTTATCTATAATGGCAAAAAAAATTGAGGGCTGAATAATAGGCGAAAAGGACTGTCCTTAAATTACATTATCGTTTAATTGAGATAACAAAATTAAAGAATATCAAAAATGGAGAATAAAAACAATATATATTTATCCGTAATAATACCTGCTTATAATGAAGAGATATTCATTAAAAATACTTTAAGCCAGATTAATAACTTTTTACTAACAAAAAATTATAACTATGAAATTATTGTTATAGATGACGGATCAAAAGATAAAACTTTCTCCATAGTAAAAGATTTACAATCAAAAATAAAAAACTTAAAGATCATTCAGAATAATAAAAACTTTGGAAAAGGATACTCTGTGAAAGAAGGAATGCTCAATGCTTGTGGAAATTATAAACTTTTTATGGACGCCGATAATTCAACAACAATAGATCATATCGATAATTTTATCAAATATGCAAATAACGGTTTTGATATTATAATTGGAAATAGAAAGCTCAAAAAAAGCAACATAAAAAAAAGACAATCTTTTCATAAAGAAATACTTGGTATTTTAGGAAATTATCTAATACAAATATTTGCTGTATCTGGAATTAAGGACACTCAATGCGGTTTTAAATTGTTCTCTAGCGAGTCTTCATCAAAAGTATTTGAAAAATTAACTATTTATCGTTGGGGATTTGATATTGAAGCATTAGTAATTGCAAAACGACGTGGATTCAAAATTAAAAGCATTCCAATTCTATGGGAAAACAGAGAAGAAACAAAAGTTAAATTATCAGATTATATAAAAACATTAGAGGAATTATTAAAAATTAAAATAAATTTATTAAGAAAAAAATATGACAACTAAAAACAAAAGAGGAGAGATTTTTTCTCAATTAAGAAAGGATCTTGTGAGTGGTACTTGGGTATTATTTTCAACAAAAAGAGACCAACGTCCCAAATTTGATAAAACGAAAGAAGAGAAAAAAGAAAGTAGAAAAGAAAAGAAAGATTGTCCATTCTGTAAAAATAACATAGACGAACAGGAAGAAGATGTCTTGGTTTATACAAAACAAGATGGAGATTGGAGTTTAAAAGTTTTTCCAAATAAATTTCCTGCCTTATCATCTGAATATAAAGATATAAATAAAAGAGATCATGGCCCATTTGAAGTCATTGATGGCGTTGGATATCACGAGGTTCTTGTTACAGAAGATCACAACGAAGATATGGCTGATATGGAAAAAATAAGAATAGCCGAAATTCTTGATGCCTATCAAGAAAGATATATATCATTGATGAATCGAAAACATATTAAATATATTTCTATATTCAAGAACTATGGAAAAGATGCTGGAGCATCACTTAGACATCCTCATAGTCAAATTGTAGCTATGCCAATTATTGATCAGGATGTTTTTAGAAGTATAAGCGGAAGTGATGAATATTTTAGATCTCATAAAGAATGTGTACACTGTGTGATGATTGATTGGGAGAATAAAAACAAAAAAAGAACTATATTTGAGAACGAAGAGTTTATTGCTGTTTGTCCTTTTGTATCAAGAGTTTCCTATGAAATGAGAATATATCCAAAAAGACATCTGTCATATTTTGAAAGAATTACCGATGAACAAAAAATTAAACTAGCAGAAGTAATGAAATATTGTCTATCCAAATTAAAAAAAAATTTGAATGATCCGTCTTACAATATGTTCTTACATACTTCTCCATGTGATGGAAGAACTTATGATCATTATCACTGGCATTTTGAAATATTTACAAAAACAAATATCTGGGCTGGACTTGAACTTAGCACAGGAACTGAAGTATGTTCAATGCTTCCAGAAAGATCTGCCGAAGTACTAAGAAAATAATTTTAAGTTAATATTTTATGGATATATCGTCTTTATTCAGTGGTTTCCCTCCTGAATTAGCAACATTTATAATCTCAATGCTTCCTATTTCAGAGCTAAGAGGAGCAATTCCAATAGCAATAGGTATCTATCATTTAGATCCTATTGAAACATATTTTTTAGCAATTATCGGAAATATTGTTCCAGTAGTTTTTATTTTGAAATATATTGATCCAGTTTCAAAATATCTAATGTCTAGATGCAAGTTTTTTAATAAATTTTTCTCTCATCTTTTTGAATATACTAGAAAAAAACATAATGGAAAATTTGAAAAATGGGGAGCGCTTGCTTTGATCACATTTGTCGCTATTCCACTTCCTGTCACGGGTGGCTGGAGTGGAGCGCTTGCCGCTTTTGTTTTTGGAATTCCATTTAAAAGAGCCCTGCCATTGATCTTTTTTGGAATTATGATCGCAGGAGTGATTATGACTGGATTAAGTTTGGGAATTTGGGGATTTTAATATATCTTTATATTTATGAAAAAATGGAAATGTGAAAAATCAGAATTGATTTTTAATGAAAGATATTTTAAGGTCAGAAAAGATACAATAAAATTACCTACAAATGAAATTAAAAAATGGATATATTGTGACAGTAATGATTCGGTAATGGTTCTCGGAATGACTGAAAATAAAAAGCTGATTATAATCAAACAGTATAGATATTTAGTCGGTAACGAGGTTATTGAATTTCCATCAGGAGAAATTCATAATAACTAAAATATTGAAAAAGCAGCAAAAAGAGAATTTGAAGAAGAAAGCGGATTTAAGTGCAATTCACTTATTAAGCTAGGATCGTTCTATGAAACCTATGGACAATTAAACAGACAAATCCATATACTTTTTACTAACGACCTAATTAAGTCAAGACAGAATCTTGATAGTGGAAAAAGGGGATTTGAAGATATAAAAGTGGAACTTGTTGATTTTGAAAAAGCTATAAAATTAGCGTTAGAAAATAAAATTGTAGCAATGGGATCTTCTTTGGCAATTTTATTGTTAAAAGAGAAGATTGAAAAAAAAGAAATAATAATAAATTAAACAAAATATGAAAAAAATATATTTAGATTACGCAGCTAGCACGCCAGTAGACAAAGAAGTTCTTAACGAAATGATGCCATATTTTTCGGAAAAATTTGGTAATCCTTCGAGTATTCATCAGATCGGACAAGAAGCAACAGAAGCGATTGATAAAGCACGACAGCAAGTTGCTGATTTTTTGCACTGTAAGACGAATGAGATCATTTTCACAAGTGGCGCGACAGAAAGTAACAATCTGGCGATCAAAGGGCTTCTCAGGGCAACTCAAGCTGAAAATCCTCACATTATAACTTCGGCTATTGAACATCATTGCGTTTTAAATTCCTGCCAAATTGCTCAAGAAGACAAAATCGCAGATGTTTCTTTTGTAAAAGTCAGCAAAGAAGGAATTATTGATCCAGAAGATATTAAAAATGCAATAAAAAAAGACACGATTTTGGTGTCAATTATGTATGGAAACAATGAAGTTGGAACAATTCAACCAATTGCAGAAATTGGAAAGATGATCAAAGAAATGAACAAAGACAGAGAGAGTAACAAACTACCAAAAATATATTTTCACACAGACGCAGTACAAGCAATAAACTATCTTGATTGTAATGTTGAATTACTTGGAGTTGATCTGCTTTCTCTTTCAGGACATAAAATCCATGGACCAAAAGGAATTGGGGTTCTTTACGTAAAAAATGGAACAAAAATAAGATCAACACAACAAGGAGGAGAACAAGAGTATAATCTTCGTGCTGGAACCCATAATGTTCCTGGAATCATTGGAATCGGAAAAGCAATTTCACTTGTTTTGAAAAACAAAGGAAAAACAGAAGAAATCAAAAAACTTCGCGATTATATGATTAGCGAAATATTAAAGAACATTCCGAATTCAAGATTAAATGGTTCAAAAGAATTCAGATTGCCACATAATATAAACATTAGCTTCAAAGGAGTAGAAGGGGAGAGTTTACTTATGATGCTTGATCAAGAAGGAATTTCTGTTTCAACAGGATCTGCTTGTTCTTCTGCGTCTCTTGCTCCATCACATGTACTTTCCGCCATGGAAGTACCACCAGAAATTGCCCATGCCAGCATCAGATTTACACTAGGAAAAGATACGACAAAAGATGATATTGATTATACTCTAAAGATTTTGATTGAAAAAGTAAAAAAATTAAGAGAAATCTCTGGAATGTAGAAAGAAAATTAAATAAATAGTCTTATGAAAATTATAAACTTAATATAAAAAATATGCTCAAAAATACCAAAAAAATATTAACAGTACTAACTTATTTTATTTTAATTTTTATAATTATTCTTACATTTTCTATAGTTTCTATGTCTTTTATATTTAATGACATTGCCATCAAAAATTTTTTTAGTTTTACACTTATTATGTCATTTATATTACTAGTACCATCACTATTATTTATACTAATCACCAATATCCTTTTAAATCCATTTAATATTATCAAAAAAGAGAAAAGCATAAAAATGGTTATTAAAGTAAGAAAAGTATCAGAACATTTTTTTATATTATTGATTACAATGATTTTTATAAGCGCCATTCTCTCTAACTATTAAAATAAATTGAAAACTACAAAACGATACTTTTATTACTCAAATTTAATCAAAGAATATCTAGTATAATTATAATATTTATGTATTCACATATCATAATCCATTACGACGAAATTACACTAAAGGGTGGCAATAGACCATTTTTTGAACGTGCCTTAGTCAATAATATTAGAGAATTTTTAAAAGAAATTGAATGCGGTAATCTATATAGAGAAGGTGGAAAAATTATTGTAGAAATAGTCAAAGATACTGATTTAAAAAAAATAAAAAAAATACTAAAAAACATTCCTGGCATTTCAAATTTTTATTTTGCAGTTTCAGAAAAAAAAGACTTAGAAAAGATAAATAAAAAAACAGTTAAACTTTTGCAAGATTATTTAAAAACTGAAGACAAAAAAACTTTTAAAATAGAAGCGCGAAGATCGGATAAAAAGTTTGAGCTTAAATCTCCTCAAATTAACGCCATAGTAGGGGAGTATGTGTTGGAAAATACAAAATTAACAGTAGATGTACATCATCCTGACATTGAAATAGTTGTTGAAATTGGACAAAAGAATTGTTATGTATATTTTGAAAAAACATCTGGAATCGGAGGATTACCAATTGGAACGACTGGAAAGCTAATAAGCCTGATCTCTGGAGGAATAGACAGTCCTGTCGCTAGCTATATGATGAATAAAAGAGGAGCGAAAATAATTTTCGTGCATTTTAAAAATAAGACAATTAATGATATCGGCAATGATAAAATAAAAGATCTAGTTAAAAAACTAAATCGTTTTCAAGGAAAATCAAAATTATATATAATTCCATTTGAAGAATTTCAAAAAGAAATTATTGCAAATATTCCTTCTAAGAACCGTATGATCGTCTATCGAAGAATTATGTTCAAACTTGCAGGAGAAATTGCCAAAAAAGAGAAAGCTAAAGGATTTGTAACAGGAGACAGTCTAAGCCAAGTCGCTTCTCAGACACTTGAGAATATAAATGTTATTTATAATGCTGCAAATCTTCCAATATTTTCACCTCTCATTGGTATGAATAAACAAGAGATCATAGATATATCTAAAAAGATCAATACATATGACATTTCAATTCTTCCTTATCAGGATTGTTGCAGTTTTTTGATCGCCAAGCATCCAGAGACAAAAGCTGATCTTAAAATAATTCTTAAACAAGAAAAGAATCTTAAGATTAATAAGATCGCAGAAAAAATTATAGCTGAAATAAAACCAGAAGTGATTTAAGATTACAAAATTTTACTAAAGTTTTATGAAACTTCAACCTTGCTCTCGCAAGGACTCCGAGAACATTCTTTTAAAAAACAAACTTAATTTAAACCCAATCCTCACAAAAAATAATAAAGCAGAGACATATATTCTCTGCTTTTATTATTTACAAATTTTCTAAAAAATAATGATTCTCTTATTCACATCCCAAAGAGGAAAGGCAATCCGCTACTTGATCTGCTGGCAAGCTATTGCATAAAGAACAATCAATTCCCAGATCTCCAGAAGGATCTATATCTTTAATTGTCATATCTTCTAAACTATCAGGATCAACAAATTCAATCCCTTCTGGAACTTCAAACATTTTTTCATCAACGATCCATGGTTTACAATCAGTAACTGGCATTTCAAAATCAACCATTTCTGTTCCTACAGGTGCTTCTTCTTCTGAATCCATATCATCCATTTTAATCTTAAACCCTTGCATCATTGACCCTAAAGTACTATCACCCCAAGCATATCCATATTCTCCATCAGAAACCATATAAAAATTATTTTGTGTTTTTCCTCCCATACCTGGCACAGGGTTTTTCATATTATATTCAAGTCTAATTCTTTTTCCTGAAATATACATTATGGTTTTTACTTCATTATCTTCTGCAACTTTATAAGTAGTCTCGCACATTAGATCAGTTCCCATTTTTCCAGAAAAGAAATCTCTCAAATTCCCTTCTTGTGTTATCTTATTGCCTTCAGTATTGTCTTTTGGATCATATGAACTAGAATTATCTACATTACCATCAGAATGACATCCAGGATCTTTTTCATCAATTAGATCATCTTGGTCGTTATCAATTCCATCAGAACATTGATAAACTTGCGCTATGTTTCCAGTCTCAACTCTTGACTTATCCGCCAGCTTTTTTCCAGACATATTCACAATAATTGCCATAAAAGCTACGACTACTAATACAACTCCACCAATTATTAATATTTTCTTACCCATATTGTTTTTTTATTAGCTAATTATGCTTATATAATACCATAAAAAATATCTTAAAACAATTTCATCTTTACACTAGTAAGTTTAATTCCGTAAGAACATTTTCAAGATAAGTAACATCTTTTATTATATATTTCACTTTTAACTTTTCAGCTTCTTTTTTATTTAAATTTCCCGAAAGTACTACAATAGGCAAAAGACCAGCATCTCTTGCCATAGTCACATCACCTTTGGCATCTCCAACGAGAACTGCTTCAGTTGGCTTGATTCTTTGTGTTTTTAAGATTTGCTTGACCATATATGGATCAGGCTTTTGTTTTTTGATATCATCAATGTCATATGACGAAATAATTTGTTTAAAAACATTTGGAAAATTAAATTTTGGTATGATCTTGTCTTTAAGAATTTCTGGATTTAATCCCGTTGCAACGCAAAGAATATATTTTTTTGATAGTTTTTCAACAAGTTCTTTTGTACCAAAGATCATACTTAAATTATCAACAAAAGTATTTCCAAATAATTTAGATTCATAAATTTCACACGCTCTATCCAATAATTTTGGATTTTCTTTTAAAAGTTCCTTCAGTTCTTCTTTATGATGCTTACCCCATTTTGCAAAAATTCTTTTTTCTTCTTCTTCTGGCTCTAAATAGACACCTACTCCAACAAGTGCTTCATGATAACATTTTAGATAACCTTCTTTTGAGCCCAAAGTAAAAACATCGTCCCAATCAAAAATAATAAGTTTGATCATATTATAATATAAATTAAACTTAATTAATTTTCAGTATCTTTAAATTCTCTCTTTCTTTTATTCATCAGTTCTAAAAAAATATTCTCAGCAGTTTTAGTATAAAAAACACTATCTTTCATTCTAAAATCATAAAGCTTTTTCGATATTGAGTTATACGCTTTTATATCACTATCAAACTGCTCCTTAAAAACATCAGAAAGTTGATCAGCATCAATTAACAACTTTTTATCTAACTTTCTTGGTTTGCAAAATTTATGTGATATGACTATATCAATTATCTCATTAATTTGAGAAGTTTTATAATTTAATGAACTTAATATTTCTGATATTAGTTCTGGAGCGTATTTAATATGTAATTTCATCCCTTGTAATTGTTTCTTTTTATCAGTAGTACATTGATATTTTTCAGGAACCCTTGCCCAACCCACATCATGAAGCATAGCAGCTGGAATCAGAATATCTGGATTACCATCCTCTTTTTCTAAAATTAGCTCCATTGCTTTTACAACTCCTTTAGTATGCAAAACAAAATCTTTATTTAATCCTTTGCTAAGATATTTAACTGCTAGTTTCCAAATATTTTGATATTTTTGTTCAGTATCATTTCTAGCAATTAAATATATTATTCCTGTGTTTTTATAATTTTGTTTCGGAATCTTTTCCAGCTTAAAATCTAAAACTTTAAATCCATAATTAACAAGCAAATTTTTAATTTCAATTTCACTATAATAAGAATAGAACTTTTTTGCATTTTTATATCTGTCATCAGAAATAATCTTTTCACCTTTTCCTTCTTTTAGATTTAGATATATTATACCCTCTGGTTTTAAAACTCTTTTCATTTCGCTTAGTGATCTTAATGCATCATCTTTATTAAGATGTAAAAGTGTCGCACTGCACCAAATACCATCGAAATAATCAGATTTAAAATCTAGATCTAACATATTCATTACATAAAACTTTGCTAATGGTGTTAACTTTTTAGCTTTGGAGATCATTTTTTCAGACAGATCTATTCCAAAATAGTTATAGTCATTAGAAGTAAAAAAATTTGCATCACGGCCAAACCCACAACCAATATCTAAAACACTTCCGTTTGCAGAAAGATAAGAGATAAATTTATTAAGCCAGTCTTTATCTTGCAGTTCAGTTGTCTTTTTAACATATTCATCAATGTTTTTGTCATAGAAATTAATTGTATCTTTTATATAATTCATAAATAATTATAAAATAATTATAAAAACAAAATTAAACATAGGACTATATATCCTATATTTTTATTTTTACCTGAAGTGGTAAATGATCGGAATATTGAGAATCAAGGATTTTCGATTCATAAACACAAAGATCTTGTGTATTGAATATATAATCCAATCTCCAATTTAAATTATTTTCTTTAAACCCTTCATATTCAAATGGTTTTGTTGTCCATGACTTATGACCATAGTCGGGACCTGAATGCAAAAACAATTTTTCTAGTTGCGTTATTGTATATGAATTTGGTACTGAATTTAGATCACCAGCAAATAAATAATGGCCTTTTCGCTGTTTTATGATACTTATTAAAACATCAATTTCCTCTTTTCGCTGTTTAGTTATTTTAAATTGATGAGAATATGACAGGTGAGTAGTCCCGATAGTTAATATCTTGTTTCTTACATTAATTTTTATTTCTACATATACTCGACCTTCGTCTGAGGAACTAGGAGGATTGTGTCTCGGTTGCTGAACAAATATATAATTTTTGGCGGTGATGGGAAATCGAGAAAAAATTGCATTGCCCAATGCTTCCTTCTCGTCATTATTATCCCATGTGTCACCATTATGATAATAATATTCAAAGCCAAGCTTTTTAGATATATATCTTGCTACATCAATGTTTTTTCTGGAATCTCGTATTATCTCTTGAGTACAAATAACATCAGCCTTCGATTTTTTCAGAAAACTAACTATATTTTCTGGTTTTTCTCTAGACCAGATGTTCCATTGTATTAATTTTATAATCATAAAAATATTGCACTTAATTAAATCTTATTTATATTATATCACGGAAATATCAGACTATACAAACAAAAATACAAAAATACAATTTTAAACACAAAAAGCTCCAAAATTATTGAAATCTCTTATAAATTTATATTTTAATTACAGTTTCATAATACCATTTACCATTTTTACAAAAAGGGAGTGCTCTTTTTATTAGCTTTTATTATAAAATAGTTTTCATCTATTTTTTAATAATAAACATATTTTTAAAATATGACCAATGCCAAAAAGTGTGAAATATAGAAATTACAAACATTGCAATTCCAGTTTCAACATGCAAGAACAAAATGTTTGGCAAGGGAACTACTATACCAAAATTAATTTTTATAACCAATAGAATACCTGAAATACCTGAAAGCAAAAAAGTGATTAGTAATAAGATATTCCAGATCTTTCGATGATTAACAATGCTGATTATTTTCTTTTTTGATAGAATGTGTGTAACAGAATATAGTAAAATTAAAACTAGAAAGATTGGTATAAGATGATATGTCATTTTATTTTGTTTATTATTTATTATTAAATTTTCATTATTTGTTTCTTGCGTGTTTGTTATTTCAGTGTTTCTGTCTTCTGGTGCAAGTTGTGAATGATCACATATTTTGTCATTGTCCGTATCAACATATCTATTACATTCTCCTGGGATAGGACAATCTATTTCATTATATGGACAATCATCCCAAGCTAAAACAGTTACTGGAGATAAAACTAAAAACAACAAAACAAAGATTATTTTTTTCATTATTGAAATTTATTAATCTTACGAAACTTCACCCTTGCTTTCGCAAGGACTCCAACTGTATAATATCATAAAAAATATCTTAAAAATTTAAGAAACTACTCACTTCTCAGGGCATCCACTGGATCAAGGCGACTTGCTTTTAGCGCTGGGTAGAATCCAAAAAATATTCCAACGATAACAGAGAAACAGAAACCTATTATAGGACCTGTCCATGAGAATGCCACTGTCATTATATCAAATTTTGAAAGTATTGGAATAGCTAATGAGCCAATTATAATTCCAAGTAATCCGCCGATTGTTGAAAGTATTACAGATTCAAGTAAGAATTGTCCTAAAATATCTCCTTGTTTCCCGCCAATAGCCTTGGCTATTCCAATCTCTTTTGTTCTCTCGGCAACTGTAACAAACATTACATTCATAATTCCAATTCCTGAAACAAGCAAAACAATGGCTGCGACGGAAGTCAAGAGAAAGGTCATCATTTTAGCAGAATCTTGTGCTGCGCCAACCATTGCTCCGGCATCCATTATCTTAAAATCATCAGCTTGTCCATCTTTCAATCCATGCTCTTCTCTTAAAGTTTTTACAAGCTCTTTTGACGCAATTTCAACATTTTCTACACTATCAGCTACTGTAAATATCATTATAGAAGCAGTACTTCCTAAAATACTTTTTTCTGCTGTAGTATTTGGCAAATATATAGCATCATCTAAAGAATTTTTTCCCATACTTCTTCCTGTTTCTTCAACTGTTCCGATTACTTCGATCATTTTACCATTTATTTTTATGTTTTGACCGATTATTTTATCATTTTCAAAGAATAATGTTTCTACAACACTGCTTCCAAGAATCGCAACTCTTTCATTATTTTCAATATCTTCAATAGTTATTAATCTTCCTTGGTTAGTATTTATACTGGACATTTCAAAATAATTACTTTCAATTCCCATTACATTAAAAGAACCTTCTTCTGATTCAAAAGAAATAGCCATAGAACCTTGTATTACGGCTGTTGTTTCTGAAATATGCGGGCAATTTTCTGCAATAATTTTAGAATCTGTAGTTTCTAACTTAGAACTTTCAATTTTTCCTCTCAAAGACATAACAATAATAGAATTAGCGGACAATCCTTGAAATTGTTCGTCTACTGCTTGTTGCGCGCCTTGTCCGATAGCAAATACGGCAATAACAGTAGATACGCCAATAATTATTCCAAGCATAGATAAAAAACTACGAGTTTTATTCGCTAGCAAAGATTCAAATGACATTCTTATAATTTCCAATTTCATATTAATAGTTTGAAGATAATTTATGATTATTATCCATTACCTTTCCATCTTTTATAAAAATTATTCTATCGGCATATTTAGCAACTTCTGCAGTATGAGTCACCATAATAATTGTTTTATTTTTCCTCTTTAGGTCAGTGAATATTTTCATTATTTCAAGACCAGACTTTGAATCAAGCGCGCCAGTTGGTTCATCTGCTAAAATTATATCAGGATCGTTTATGAGCGACCGACAAACAGAAACGCGCTGTTGTTGTCCACCAGAAAGCTCTGTTGGTTTGTGATTTGCTCTGTCTTCTATATTAACGCTTTTCATAAGTTTCATTGCTTTTTCTTCTCTGCTATTTTTTTCCTCTCCCGCATAAAGAGCTGGCAAAGCGATATTTTTTAAAGCAGAAAGACGAGAAAATAAATTAAATTGTTGAAAAACAAATCCCATTTTTTTATTTCTAATAAATGCTAAAGTATAATCATCACGTACTTCTCCAATGTTTTCTCCATCTAAAAAATATTCTCCATCAGAAAGAGAATGAAGACATCCTATAATATTCAATAGGGTTGTTTTCCCGCAGCCAGATTCTCCCATTAAGGCTATAAATTCTCCTTTTTTAATATTAAGATTAATGCCATTAAGAACTGGCACTTCTTCGTCATTGGAAAGATAATAGGATTTATGAACATCTTCTAATCGTATTGCTGATTTTTCTTCCATATTTTTTAACTTTATAGATTTTATTTACCCTGTTAAATCTGCATAAAATTTATTAGCTTTAACAGTTTAAAACTATTTAACAGGGTGAACTTTTAACTCAATACACTATTTTATCACCAGCACTTAATCCTTTTATAATTTCTACATTTTTACCGTCTGTGAATCCAGTTGTAACTGGTATCCATTGTTTGTCGCTATTTAGCACAGAAGGGGAGTCATTAACATTTTTAACTGCGCTGACTGGAACAGTCAAAACATTTTTAGCTTCGGCTGTTACAAAGTCAACAAATACGGTCATACCCTCTCTTATCTGATTATCTTCCTTATCAATTATTACAATACGGACTAAATATGTAACAATCCCATTGTTATTCGTTTTTGAGGTTAGTGAGATAAAACTAACTTCTCCATCAAGCATTAAACTATCCAAAGCATCAAAAGTAGCATAAACTGTTTGCCCAATTTTAATCTTATTGATATCAGCTTCTTCAATATCCACCTCAATAAATAAAGTATCATTATTTATAATAACTGCTACCGGATCAACATTTCCACTATCTATAATAATATCTCCCGTTTTATAATTAAGTCTTGCCACTTCTCCATCAATTGGGGATAGAATGGTTGCATTTTTTAATTCATTTTGAGCCTTTTCAAGACTTACAGAAGAACTAGTTAATTTTGAACGCGCAGAAGTTTTTTCTGCTTCAGTTAACGGAGCTATTAAATTATTATAATCACGTTTGGCTTGTTCTAAATTTAACTCTCTGCTTCTTACAGTGGCTTCTGAATTTTCAATATTTCGTAAAGCATCGGCATTATCATTGATCAGATCCTTTCTAGCATTATCAAGATCTCTCTTAGCATTTTCATAATCAATAACATAGTCATCCAAGCTATCTTTAGCATCATCTACTCCTTCAATCTTTGTATTTATACTCATAATCTTAGTATTAACAGTTGCTCTGTTCGTACTAATTGTTGATATAAAACCATTAAGCTCTGCTTGCGAAAAATCAGATGAAGTAATCGTTGCTTCCAAAGTCAAATTCATATAATACAAATGCCCCTCAAATTCTTGTAAAGTTAAAACTGCTTGAGTTGCTGCTATATCAATTTCATCATAAGGACTATTGAAATTTAACAATACGACTAGAGAATCAAGTTCCACTAATTCACTTTTAGACTTTGAATAACTGCTCTTTGCTTGATTTAGAAAAGATTGATCCTTTGCTCCTAAAAGATTTTCAAAATCATCATTTATAGACACATTATCCATTCCTATTATTCTATCTGATTCTTTTAAAATGTTGTCCAAACTTATATTAATTGATTTTATTATATCTACTAAACTTTCGTAAGCGTCATTTACAGCTTCACTGCTTGATTCATCTTGATTATCATCTAAATCTTCCTGGGCATCTCTCAGATTATTTTCAGCGTCATAAATAGCGTCTTTGGCATTTTGAATACTTTTTTCTGCTGATTGTTTAGTATTTTCCAGACTGATCTTAGCTTGCTTTAAAGATATTTCTGTTGAAGTAATTTTATCTTTAGTATTAGCGATCTCTTCATCTGTTGCTCCATCCATTGTCTGATTATAATCTGCCAAAGCTGATAAATAATTTGAATAAGCAGTACGAACATTAAGCTCTAATGTCTCTGTTTTCACAGTAGCGACTTTATCACCTTTTTTAATCTTATCACCCTCTTTAATAAATACTTCTTTTACTTCCAAATTATCACCACTTACAAAAAAAGATAATTCAACCCCATCTTCTGCGATAACCTTACCATCTGATTCAATAGAGATTTTTAAATTATCATTTTTTACTGTCCATTCTTTTTGAGAAACATCTGTTTTTTCTATGTTTTTTTTATTAAAATAGAAATAAGCAGAAGATAAAGTTAAAATAATAACAGTTGATATTATTATTTTCTTTTTAGTTATTTTAAGCTTCCTTTTA